>JALRKC010000067.1 GCA_023254955.1 Candidatus Nanopelagicales bacterium
ACCGCTTTGTTGCTTGTAATCGGTTATTAAATTTCTAACAAAATTTATGTCTCCTTGATTTCCCGCTTCGATCGTCTCTTCACTTTTGCCTGCCAAAATAAAGGCATCCCTTTGCAGCGTCTTTAATACACGATCTTTTTCAACTGCTCTTAAGTAATTGGCGATAGGAATATCTTCGACAAGTAAGACCGTAGATACCAGCAACAAAAAAACAAAAAGGATTCTGTTTCTCAATTGATATTTCCAATTCTAAAGCCAACGCCGCGAACCGACTCTATCCATGACGGATCCATTAATTTTTTTCTTAAACTGGCAACATGGGCGTCGAGCGTTTTTGTAGACCCGTACCAATTCATGTCCCAAACTGATTTTAGAATATCTTCACGTCGGAAAACTGCCCCAGGATCTTTAGCTAAAAAAGATAGTAATTCAAATTCCTTTGCAGTGAGCATTATTTCCTGATTGTCCAAAAATACTTTTTGAGATCGATTATCTATTTTTAAGGTTCCAATTGTTTGAATTTCACTATTATCGATTTTATTAGTCGCACCGCGACGCGTAACAGCCTTTATTCTTGCTGCGAGTTCCCGCATTCCAAAAGGCTTTACTAAATAATCATCAGCACCTAATTCCAGTGCGAGAACTCGATCTATTTCTTCATCACGGGCACTAATAATTACAATTGGAAGATCATTTGTTTTTCTAATTTTTTTAATTAAGTCTTGACCATCGATGTCAGGTAATCCTAGATCTAACAATAAGAGTTCATAACTTTGAGTTGAGATCGAATCCAAGCCTGATTTTCCGTCTGCGCAATGGGTAACTTTGTGACCAAGGCCAGTTAGGCCATCTATAACTCCGGCAGCAATTGCTGAGTCATCTTCAATTAGCAAGATCTTCATGAGGTTAAATCTGTCAGAAAAATTCACTTTTTACCAATTAATAAGGCACTTTTTACTATTTCTTGGCAATTTTTTGGATTTCGCTTTTATCAGCGAAGCATATGGTTGAGTCATGAACAAAAAACTTCCTACAGTTCTTTCAGCAGGTTTAGTACTGGTGACCGGTACTTCAGCTGCAGTAATTAACACCCAAACCTTGAGTCTTCGCTCACTGAATTTAGTAAATTCCGAATCCGCAACAACTACCGAGGATCCAGCAACTCAAGTTGAGCCGGCGGTGGCCCCGCAAGTGGCAAATGCCGTGATCCCCGAAGTTGTAGTTGTTGAACCAGCAATTGAACCTGTGCCTACAGTAACTATCACAGCTACTCCGGCACCAGCGCCAACCCCAACTCCAACGGTGACCATAACTTCGACTCCAAAGCCGGTTAAGTCTGTTGCCTCAACCGATGCAACTAGCGGCGGATCTGAGTACTACGAAGATGATGACGACGACGATGATTACAACATCTTTGGCTACGAAGATGAAGATCACTTTGATGATGACGATGACGATGACGATGATCATGACGACGATGATGATGACGATGACTAAAAAACACCCAGCAAAAAATGCTAGATTTGTTGCAACTAGTCTCTCTTTTTCGGCACTTTTTACCATGGTTGCTGGATTAGAAATTAGTAATCAAGTTACGCAATTTACAGAAGAACAAAATGCAAAAATGCTCGCGGATATTCAGCCAAGTGTTTCACAAATAACCGAAGCGGTTCCAACAACTGAAGCTCCAGTTTTTGCTGAAGAAGTAGTGGTCAAACAAGCAGCTCCAACGGCAACAACTACAAGTAAGAAAAAGAAAAAGAAAAAAGCCACCTCTCAACCTTCAGCCGAACCTGTGGTAACGGTAGAAGCAGCTCCAGTTGCACCAGCTCCTACACCAGCACCCGCAAGTGCTCCAGTAGAGACAGTAGTGACGGTTGTAGAAGTGGCCCCCGCAGCTGATGCCACTAGTGCTGCATCATAAAAATGAATGATTCGATTGAACATGAGTTCAAAGCTATGGGTTCGAATTTTTATGTCAAATTATCTTCAGCTAACAAAGAATTATTGACTCAAGCAGAAAATGAAGTTTTACGTTTAGAAAGAATTTGGTCCAGATTTTTACCGGATAGTGAGATTACTTTATTAAATAACAGCGACGGAAAGCCAGTTTTTGCTTCACAGGAAACAATATTGCTTGTTAAAAAAATGATTGAAGCATTTCGAATTACCAAAGGAATCTATGACCCAACAATTTTGCCGGAATTAATAAAAGCAGGCTATAAAAGTAGTCTGGTAAACCCATCGCTGGTCACTAAGTTAAGTAAAAAAGCTACCTGGCCAGGCGAGTTACTTAAAACTCAAATTCAAGGAAACCTGATTTTCTTGCCCGAAGGAACTACTTTGGATCCCGGCGGAATTGGTAAGGGCATTGCTGCAGATCTGGTCTGCGAAAAATTAATTAAAGAAGGAGCAGCAGGGTGTTTGGTTTCTGCAGGCGGAGATATTCGAGTCAAGGGGCTGCCTGCCAATCGGCCAAATTGGTTAATTTCAATTGAAGACCCTGAAGATAAAGAAAGCGTTATCTCACAGGTGAAACTTATAGATGGAGCTGTTGCAACCTCCAGCCGCCTGAAGCGCAAATTTTCTGAAGATGCCAACCATTTGATTGATACTCGCAAGGGCAAGAGTGCTACCAGTGCTGTTCAATCAGTAACGGTAGTTGCACATAATGCCGCCTTGGCTGAAGTCCTTTGCAAAGTGCCCTTTGGTTCTGAGCTTGACGATGCTTTGCGACTAATTGAGAATCAAAAATCTGCAGCATTGGTAGTGACAGAAGATCAAATGATTCACACTTCACCAAGTTGGAGGCGATACGAAAATGAGTAATCCACAATTTTGGTGGTACGTAACTAGAGCCAGCGCCATCATCGCTTGGTCACTTTTAATTTTTAGTGCGCTTTGGGGCATATTGCTATCTACTCGAATTTTTAAAAGTTTTGATAATCCGGCTTGGCTAGCTGATCTTCACAAACATCTTTCTTCTTTAGCTCTATTTTTTGTTTCACTTCATATGATTTCGCTCTATCTTGATTCATATGTGAATTTTTCATTAGCTGATTTACTTGTTCCGTTTAATTCTGATTATGTGAAATCTGGATATGAGGTATTGCTAAATATTCCAACTGCTCTTGGGGTAATCAGTTTTTGGTTTATGCTCAGCATTTATTTATCAAGTCAGGTTATGAAGCAACTTCCCAGAAAATTCTGGAAAGGGATTCATTACACCAGTTATTTAGTTTTAATTTTGGTTTCTTTTCATGCCGGATGGACAGGCACCGATGTAGGGGCATGGGGTTATCAATTACTTGCACTGTTTTTGATAATTACTGCGACTGCCGCCACTCTACTTAGAATTATGTATCCAAAAACTTCAAATCAATTAGCTGTAACACTAGAAGGTAGAGAGCCCGAAAGAGAGCCAAGGGTTAAATCGCGAATTATTAAAATTGATAACTTAACTTCTAAAGTAAAGTTAATAAATTTTGAAATTAATTCGCAGTACCCAAGTTGGGAACCTGGATCACATCTAAACCTGTATCTACCTAATGGTTTACAGCGTCAATATTCAATATGCTCTGATCCAGCAGATAA
>JALRKC010000068.1 GCA_023254955.1 Candidatus Nanopelagicales bacterium
TAGGGTTACCTTCAAATCAATTCTTACAAGAACTAAGCAGTGAAGAAAAGATTTCTGAATATTGCTCTACTACCTGGGGCGTGACCTTCCCCATGACTGAAAAAGTCAAGGTAAATGGAAAAGGCGCTCACCCGCTTTATCAAGAATTAACCAGCCACAAAGACGCTCAAGGTAAATCAGGTCGAATTAAGTGGAATTTTGAGAAGTTTGTAATTTTGCCTAATGGTGAAGTGCATAGGTTTAGTCCAACTACCAAGCCTGACGATCCAGAAATTGTTAAATTAATTGAATCACACCTAAATGACTAATTCGAAGTTCTGTTTAGTTACTGGAGCTACTGGATACATCGGTGGCCGATTAGTTAATCAACTTCTGCAAGCAGGACATCGAGTTCGTGTAATGGCCCGCTTTCCCGATCGTCTTCGAGATTTACCTTGGTATGAAAAGGTAGAAGTCATTCAAGCCGATGCCCTGGATCCAATTTCCATGCGAGCTGCGCTAAAAGACATAGATGTCGCTTATTACCTATTACATGCAATAAATCAAGGTCAAAACTTTGGAAACATAGAAAAAGCAATGGCTAATATTTTTGCTGATTGTGCTAGTCAAGAAAAAGTTAAAAGAATTATTTATTTAGGCGGCATCATCCCTCAGCAAAAACTCAGCGAGCACCTATCGTCTCGAGCTGAAACAGGTGAAATTCTTAGAAATTCTGGAGTTCCCACAATTGAACTTCGCGCCGGAGTTGTTCTTGGTTCTGGCTCTGCCTCCTTTGAAATGCTCAGGTATTTAACTGAGCGCCTCCCCATAATGGTTACACCAAAGTGGGTTAATACCAGAATCCAACCTATTGCGGTAAGAGATGTATTACGTTATCTAGTTGGGTCAGCATCTATAGAAGAATCTCTAAATCGATCTTTTGATATAGGCGGGCCAGACGTTCTTACCTACAAAGAAATGATGAATCGCTATGCAAAGGTGGCGGGGCTTAGAAAGAGAATTATCATCACCGTTCCGCTATTGACTCCCCGGCTATCAAGTTTGTGGGTTGGTTTTGTTACTCCAGTTCCCGGCTCCATTGCCAAACCACTGGTGCGCAGTTTGATTAATGAAGTGGTTTGTGAAAATTCTGATATTAAAAATTACATTTCTGATCCGGATGATGGTTTAACTAGTTTTGAAAAGGCAGTCGATTTGGCTTTGACGCGCATCAAAGAAGCTCAAGTTTCAACTCGTTGGTCTAGTGCTTCTGTACCTGGTGCTCCAGCAGAACCAATGCCCAGTGATCCAGAATGGGCTGGTGGAACTTTGTATCGAGACATTCAAAAGGTTGAAATCGAAGCAAAACCAGAGCAAGTTTGGAAGGTTGTTGAAGCCATAGGTGGCGATCACGGTTATTTCACCATGGATTGGGCTTGGGAGATAAGAGGGTTTCTAGATCGAATTGTTGGTGGCGTTGGGCTCCGCCGAGGACGGCGCGATCCTGATCATTTACAAGTTGGTGAAACTCTTGACTTTTGGCGAGTGGAAGCAAGAGAGCCAAATCAATTATTGAGATTACGCGCAGAGATGCGTATGCCTGGTTTAGCTTGGTTGGAATTTCAAATCAATCAAATAAGTGATACCAAAACTCAACTTATTCAACAAGCTATTTACTACCCAAGAGGTTTAGCTGGTCACGCATATTGGTGGGCAATTTCCCCATTTCATGTTTTCGTTTTCAAAGGCATGGCTAAGAATATTTGCAAAGCGGCTTGCAAATAATCACTTAGGTTAAACTTCCGATCTAATGGAAACATTAATATTGTCGGTCGCATTCTTTTTTGCGGCTTTGCTCTATTCTTCCGTCGGTCATGCTGGAGCCTCTGCTTATCTTGCAGCCATGGGAATTGTAGGAATTTCAGCGCAAACAATGCGGCCCACTGCGCTTGCCATGAATATTTTAGTTTCAACTTTAGTTATTTATCGATTTAATAAAGCGAACTTAGTTAATTGGAAAAAAATTCTGCCATTTATTGCGGGCTCAATACCTGCTGCTTTTATTGGCGGTTCACTCAACTTAAACACTGCTGCTTACAGCACAATTGTGGGAGTTGTTTTACTTCTTGTAGCCGCGGGCCTTTTCTTTAACGCAAATGTAGTTGAAAAGCAAAGATTTAAACTTTCTTTACCTGTAGCAGTATTAGCAGGGTTGTCACTGGGGCTTCTTTCCGGATTAACCGGCACGGGAGGTGGAATATTTCTTACTCCACTATTGATATTCGCTGGTTGGGCCAGCGCAAAGCAAGCGGCAGGCTTATCTGCCGTATTTATCTTTGCAAATTCAACATCGGGCTTGCTGGGAAATCTAACCAGTTTTCAATACCTTCCGCCGCAACTTCCAATCTGGCTCACAGTAGTAGTGCTAGGTGCTCTTTTAGGCTCATACTTTGGCGCAAATAGATTGCCAAATCCAGCATTAAAGAGAGCACTCGCTCTAGTTCTAATAATTGCTAGTTTTAAATTGATATTTTTATAAAACTTATATGCCTTTAATATCTTTAACTAATTCCAATACTCGCTCTTCAATGTCGTCCCTAATTTTTCTGACCTCATCTAGCGATTTTCCAGCTGGGTCAGCTAATTCCCAATCAAGATAAGTTTTCCCGGGGTAGATCGGGCAGGCATCCCCACAGCCCATAGTTATCACATAGTCACTTTTTTGAACGACTTCATTATTTAATACTTTTGGCTGGCGTTTGGATATATCAATACCAACTTCTTTCATCGCATCCACCGCGATGAAATTTATTTGATCTTTAGGCTGTGAACCTGCTGAGTAAACTTCAACAAAATCTTTTCCCAAAACCTCCAAAAAAGCGGCTGCCATTTGAGATCTGCCAGCATTGTGTACACAAACAAATAAGACTGTTTTTTTCAATTTTTCTCTCAGTTTATTTTCTTTTAACTTTCGTTGCAATATTCAATAGATAGACCAATCCAACAGCAATTACTTCGGCACCTACAAACCAAAGAGCTGAAATTGGTGAAATTCCGGTAAAAGAGTCGGTAAAAATTCGACTCACAGTAACTGCCGGATTAGCAAAAGCAGTTGAGCTGGTAAAGAAAATTGCCCCAAAAATCCAAAGTGACACGACTGTTGCAATTGAGGCCTCCGGCAAGAATTTCTTCTTTTTACTAATGATAAAGATTAATCCTGCAGTGGCAATAATTTCGGCAAAAAAAGTTGGAAAGCTAAATCGATCGTTACTGGCTATGGAGATTACTTGATTACCAAATGTGTAGTTTGCAGTTATTGCACCAAGAAATCCGCCAATAAGTTGTGCAAGTACTAGGTAAATGCCTAATTCAATAGAAATTTTTTTACGGACCAATGCGTATAAAACTACGGCTGGATTAAAATATGCTCCACTTAAATTATCTAAAACACTGATAAGCACGAAGAGCGTTGCACCTATTGCTGCAGCATTTATCAGTAACGATAGGGCAATATTGTCGGTGAGATTTGTAGCCATAACCCCAGAGCCAACAATTGTTAGCAGCAAAATATAGGTGCCCAGGCTCTCAAAGAAAATTTGACGAACG
>JALRKC010000069.1:0-1821 GCA_023254955.1 Candidatus Nanopelagicales bacterium
TAGGTGCTTTAGTTGAGAGATGTGAAGCAAGCCGTCTTTACCTGGGTAAAGCGTGACGAAAGCACCAAAGGCCGCAGTCTTAACAACTGTTCCGTGATACTCCTCGCCAACTTGTGGCACGTGTGGGTTGACGATGTCATTGACCATCTTCTTAGCTTTTTCAGCTGCAACGCCATCGGTTGCACCAATGAACAAGGTGCCATCATCTTCAATGGTGATTTCAGCGCCAGTTTCATCTTGAATCTGGTTAATCATCTTGCCCTTAGGCCCAATGACTGCACCAATTTGATCGGTTTCAATTTTCATGGTGATGATGCGTGGGGCGAAATGACTCATTTCACCTGGGCTATCAATCGCAGATTGCATAACCTTCAAGATTTCAGTGCGAGCTTCTTTAGCTTGAGTTAGCGCTTTAGCTAAGACGTCAGCCGGGATGCCATCTAACTTGGTGTCTAATTGCAAAGCGGTAATAAATTCAGAAGTACCGGCGACTTTAAAGTCCATATCGCCTAGCGCATCTTCTGCACCCAAGATGTCAGTTAGTGCTACGTATTCGGTTTTGCCGTCTACTTCACCACTTATTAAGCCCATGGCGATACCACCAACTAGTCCTTTTAGCGGGACACCTGCGTGTAGTAGCGCCATAGTTGAAGCGCAAACCGAAGCCATTGAAGTTGAACCATTTGATCCAATTGCTTCAGAGACTTGGCGAATTGCGTAAGGGAATTCTTCTCTTGATGGAAGAACTGGCACTAATGCTCTTTCAGCAAGCGCACCGTGACCTACTTCGCGACGCTTTGGGGTTCCAACTCTTCCGGTTTCACCGGTTGAATAAGGAGGCATGTTGTAGTTATGCATATAACGCTTGGTGTTTTCTGGAGACAAAGTATCTAACTTTTGTTCCAAGCCCAACATGTTCAAAGTGGTTACACCCAATACTTGGGTTTCACCGCGATTAAACAATGCAGAACCATGAGTTCTTGGTAAAAGATCTACTTCAGCTGAAAGTTCTCTCAGTTGGCGAGGGTTTCTGCCATCGATACGAATCTTGTCTTTCAAGACTCTATCGCGCATAACCTTTTTGCTAATTGAGCCAAAAGCGGCAGAAATTTCTTTCTCTCTTTCAGCAAAAGTTTCAGCTAAGTGAGCCTTTACCTCTGCTTTTGCCGCATCCAAGGCGTCTTGACGCTCTTGTTTTCCTGCAATTTGCATGGCTTTATTGATGGCGTCAAATGAATAAGCTTTAACTGCTTCATAGACATCCTCTTGATAATCCAAGAAGATTGGAAATTCTTTAACTTCTTTATTCACTAATTTTGCTAGCTCTGCTTGAGCTCGGCACAATTCTGAAATGAACTTCTTGGAGGCTTCTAAACCTTCTGAAACAACTTCTTCGGTTGGAGCTTTTTGCCCTTCTTTGATCAAATCAATTGTTGATTCTGTGGCTTCGGCTTCCACCATCATGATTGCCACATCACCATCTGGTAAAACGCGACCTGCAACCACCATGTCAAAGACTGCATCATTTAAGTCAGCATGCTTTGGAAACGCAACCCAAACTCCATCAATTAGTGCAACTCTCACTGCACCAACTGGCCCCGAGAAAGGAAGCCCGGCAATTTGAGTTGCAGCACTTGCTGCGTTAATTGCCACTACGTCATATTGCTCTGCTGGGTCCAAAGACATCACAGTAATGACAACTTGGATTTCGTTTCTTAAACCATCGGCAAAAGTTGGTCTTAATGGGCGGTCGATTAAGCGGCAAGTTAATACTGCTTCTTCAGATGGTTTTCCTTCACGACGAAAGAAGGATCCTGGGAT
>JALRKC010000069.1:1831-3545 GCA_023254955.1 Candidatus Nanopelagicales bacterium
GGGCGGTCGATTAAGCGGCAAGTTAATACTGCTTCTTCAGATGGTTTTCCTTCACGACGAAAGAAGGATCCTGGGATGCGACCAACCGAATACATTTTTTCTTCGACATCGACTGTCAAAGGAAAGAAGTCAAAAGAATCTCTTGGTTCTTTTGAAGCTGTGGTTGTGGCGAGCAACATAGTCTCGTCATTTAAATAAGCGGCAACTGCACCGCTTGCTTGTTTGGCAAGTTTGCCAGTTTCAAACTTGATTTTTACTTTTCCGAATGGTCCATTGTCAATAATGGCTTCGGCTGATTTAATTTCTGACCCACTCATCTGTTGAGTCACTCCTCTTTATTAAGGGGTAATAAAAAAGATTTTTATTTTTGGCGGTCGTCAGTAGAAAGGCTCAGGAATTATCCTGAACGTCACTACCGAGGACCGACTTAATGTCCTTTTTAATACCCGATTGGGTTAGCGACGAATACCTAAGCGCTGAATCAATTCGCGATACTTGTTGATGTCTTTTGCTGCCAAGTAGTCGAGTAAACGACGACGACGGCCTACCAACAACAACAATCCGCGACGAGAGTGGTGATCTTTTTTGTGATCTTTCAAGTGCTCGGTCAAATGATTAATACGATCGGTCAAAAGTGCAATTTGCACAGTCTGGTGATCCAGAATCGTTTGGATTGATTGCGTATTCTTTAATGATTGCTTGCTTTGCGTCTTTGGTACTCATCTTTGTCCTTGTTTCTTCTTAGGTGCACACCCAGCACCTTGCTTGGGTGAAGGAGTCGCGGCAATCGGGCACCTAGCTAATTACCGTCGTCCTCAAGGTTAGCAGTGAGGCTAGTTATCACTGGTGAGACGTCGGGTTTGCTCTACGTCTTCGCCCATTTGGTCTAGTAATTGCTCAACTGAGTCAAATTTCTCTGTATTACGGAGCTTTTTCAAGAATTCAAAAGTGACTCTTTTGCCGTAGAGGTCTAAATCAGTCTTATCTAAAACGTAAGCTTCAAGCGATAGATGTTGTTGGTCGAATGTTGAATTGGGCCCAACGCTTATTGCTGCCGGCCATCTTTCTTTGGTTATTTCATTAATTACAAAACCGGCGTAAATGCCAAGCGCAGGTAAACAAGAATTTTCATCTGCCTTTAAGTTCGCAGTTGGGTAGCCAAGTTCTCGGCCGCGATGATCGCCATGCACCACTTCACCGCAAACTCTTGGCAAGCGACCTAAAACTTCTTGTGCTTTAGTCATCTCGCCTGCTTCAATTAATTTTCTGGCGTTGGTTGATGACCAAACTTCGCTAGATGAGAGTTTTTTGACGACACGAGTTTCAAAATTATAAATTTTGCCTTTTTCGATTAATAAATCTGTACTGCCAAGCGCCTTATAGCCAAATCTAAAGTTTTCACCCACTACTACATGTTTTGCTTTTAAAGTATTAACTAAAACTTCTAGAATGAAATCTTCGGCTGATTGTTCGCTACGTTTTTTGTCAAAAGGCATAACAAAAACTGCATCGACTTGGTTTTCAGCTAAGAGTTCTAAGCGATAGCTGAGTGATGCCAAATGCGGCGGGTTAACGTTAAAAATAACACTGCGCGGATGGGGGTTGAAAGTAATAACCACTAATTGAGTGTTAGCTAGCTCAGCTAATTCTCTTGCTTCTTTTAATATCGCTTGATGGCCGCGATGGACGCCATCAAAAACGCCGATTGCCACAG
>JALRKC010000006.1 GCA_023254955.1 Candidatus Nanopelagicales bacterium
CAAAACGATTGGCCGATTTGCCACTCTGCAGCCACACGTTTTACAAATAGCTCGACTTACGGCGCAGTACTACGCGGGCACTCTTAGTGACGTTCTCAGATTCGCGATTCCGCCGAGAAGCGCTCAAGTTGAAAAGAATTTCTCGCCAAGAGAACTTAACAAAAGCTCATTGAGCAGTTCTGCTAATAGCATCCCAACGGCCCGATTCCTTCATATGAAAACCACAGAACAATGGGCGGAGGTGGTTTGGAATGAGATAAAAAACTTTCGATCTCAAAATAAAAAGGTACTGATCGTTGTTCCTGAACAAGACTTTATAAATCAATTCGTTGAATTTACCAAAAAGCAAGAATCAAAAGATCCTTTTTTAATTTTGAGTGCTGATAGCGCTCCAGCTCAGCGCTATCAAAACTTTCTAGAAATCAGCTGTGGCCAGGTGCAATTAGTTATTGGAACTCGCAATGCTATTTTTTCCCCGATCTGGGGGAATTTCGCGGTGATCATACTAAATGAGTATTCAGATATTTATCAATCGCCTCAAGCACCTTATTGGCAAGTGCCCCAGGTAGCAAAATTTCGTCAAATGCTAGAAGGTTGCGACTTACTCTATGTCGGTTATGGTATTTCGGTAACACGATATAAAGATTTGCTGGAAAAGAATTTAACTCTAGCTGAAAATAAAGATTCACCTAGAAGAGTTTCTGAAGTCTTGAATGATTTGGATTCCAGATTAAGCAATTCAGATGATTATTCAGCAACTCTTTGGCAAGCCTTAAGCGAGAGCAAATTTGGCCCGGTGTTAGTTCAAGTTCCGCGTAAAGGATTTGCAAATCTGCTGCTTTGTCAAAATTGCCACAGAATTCTATCTTGTTCTAAGTGCCACGGATCTTTGAGATTGTTGGACAAATCGGCAATTCCGCAGTGTCTGCGATGTGCAAGTTTGCAAAGCGATACGCGATGTCGTCATTGTGGCTCACCTGGTTTCAAGGTTTTGCAGAGTGGTCAAGGTGGAGTACTTAACCAAATTGGAAAGCGGTTTCCAGGAATTCCAGTTAATTCATCAACCAAAGAAAAAAGAATATTTCGTATTGACGATAAACCATCTATTACGGTGTGCACTCCGGGTGCGGCGCCGATTGCTGTTGCTGGATATCGCTCTATCGTGGTGCTAAACGCTACGACTCAATTTTCAAACCCCAAATTAGAGGTATTTCAAGAGGTTTTTAACCAATGGTTGGGATTGATTAGTCAATTAAAAAATCACCCACAAGCCAAATTCGTTATTCATGGCGAAGTAGATGAGTCTTTATTTAATTTTTTCAAATCTGAAGATTTGTTTGCATTTATTAAATCGCAATATGATGAGCGTCAAGATACAAAATTGCCGCCAATAACTCATAGCGTTACGCTACAGGGCACAAGCGAGCAAGTGTTAAAAGTTATAGAAAGCGCCAAGGATTTCCCAGCTGTAAAAATACTGGGGCCAGTAGCTGATTCGACTCAAGAAGGAATGCTTCAAGCGGCGCTGTTAGCTAATGATGTTTTGCCATTGGTGGTTTTTGCTAAGAATGCAGTAGCCAAAGCGAGCGTAAGAGGTAAAGAGAATTTATTGATAAAGGTCGACTCGATTGATTTCATTTAATAAGTTAGAATGCAAAAAAAGTGAGGAATTTTGGCAATTAAACAGATAAGGCTTTTCGGTGATCCAATTTTAACCACCAAAGCTCAAGAAGTAACTACATTCGATAAAGAACTCAGGAATTTAGTGAAAGATCTGGAAGATACCATGCTAGATGCTCCGGGAGTTGGGCTTGCTGCGCCGCAATTAGGTGTCTCGCTAAGAGTCTTCACCTATCAAGTTGAAAGCGACGATCCTAGTCATTTGATTAATCCGATTTTAGATTTAAGCGAAGAATTGCAAGATGGTGAAGAAGGTTGCTTATCGGTTCCTGGGCTTGCCTTTGATACCAAAAGAGCGATGAGAGTGGTCGCAAAAGGAATGAATATGCATGGAGAGCCAGTGGAGGTAGTCGGCAGCGAGCTCTTGGCCCGCTGCATTCAGCATGAAACTGATCACTTAGATGGGATCGTTTTCATAGATCGACTCGATCCGGAAACAAGAAAATTGGCCATGAAGGCGATTAGGGAATCGGAATGGTTTGGGCAACAGGCGCCAACGTTTAAATTGTCTCCCCACAACACTCAAGGATTGGCTCTCTAGGTCGACTATTGAAAGTTATTTTTATAGGAACTCCGCAAATCGCTGCGGATTATTTGCAATCGCTTTTTACCCATGTAGAAATATCTTTGGTAATCACTCAGAAACCAAAGGCGCAGGGTAGAGGTTTAAAAGTTTTAGAAACGCCAGTTTCAAAAGTTGCTAAAGATTTACAACTTGAATTGTTAGAAGTTGATGACATTAACCATTTGGAAGTTGTGGAAAAAATAAAGAATTCAGGTGCGAAACTCGCGATAGTCATTGCCTTTGGTCAGATTATTAGACAAGCAACACGAGAGTCCTTAGCTGAAGGATTTATTAACCTTCACTTTTCATTACTACCTGCCCTGCGGGGGGCTGACCCAGTCGCTGCAGCAATTCGCAACGGATTGAGCCAGACAGGGGTATCGGTTTTTAAAATTTCTGAAGGTATCGACGATGGCGATATCTACGTGAGCAAAAAAATTGATATTGATTCAAAGGAAACCACTTATTCACTTTTTGAAAAACTTAAACCATTAGGCCAAACTGCGTTATTGGAAGCCTTGGCTTCAATTAAAAATGGAGTCAAGCCAACTCCGCAACAAGGAGAGGTTAGTTACGCAGCCAAAACTTCGAAAGCGGATTATCAAATCCCTTGGGATAAGCCGCAGCAAGAAATTGAAAGGTTAATACGTTCTGGAATGAACAGCAAACTCGCTTGGACGCTGCTGGAAGAACAGATCATAAAAATAGGCGAAGCGACTATTACTAATAGGCCTGACTTTGGAGTTGTAGGAAGTATAAAAATTGAAAATGGTGTGACTGTGCAAACCGGCGATGGTGTTTTAGAAATCTTAACGGTAATTCCTGCAGGTAAAGCGATCATGAACGCTAGCCAATGGGCTCGGGGCTTGAAGATAACGAGTTTAAAATTCAGATGAAATCAGCTCGTGGGTTTGCCTTGGGTACGTATCTGGAAATCATAGACAGAAAATTGTATGCAAATCTAGAAGTTCCAAAACAACTCAACTTGTCAAATTTTAGTTCCGGGGATAAATCTCGAATTACAGATTTAGTTCATGGAACTTTTCGCTGGCAATTGTTTTTAAGAACAGTAATTGAAATAGCTGCCAAAAGAAGCAAAGATAAAATTGAAGAAAAATTACTAAGTTTACTAGAGATGGCAAGTTATGAAGTTCTCTTTGGCAAAACCACCAAGGAAATCTTAGTCTCAGAGTGGGTAAACGAAGCAAAGAAAAATTTAGGTATCAAGTACTCAGGTTTCACAAATGCAGTTTTGCGCAGGGTTAGTGAAAGAAATTTCGAAGAATGGCAGCAAGAAATTGATCAGGCCTATCCTGGAAGACTCGATTTAATTTGGTCGTGCCCTGCTTGGATAATAGAAAAGTTTCAAAAAGTGACAAAGAGCGAATCAGAGTTAATAAAGCTCTTAGCTGCAAATAATCAACCGCCTACCTTATGGAAGGTAAATAAAACTCTTAAGCCTAATAATTTCGCGTTAGCTCCGACCGCAGAGAAATTAAACAGTGGGGAGATCAACTTCAATAAAAATATCAAAACGATAGTTCCAAGAGTTCAAGATGCAGCTAGTCAAGCAGCAGCGTTCTTATTGGCTAATTATCTTGTCGATAAAAATGAAACGGACTGGCTGGATACTTGTGCAGCTCCAGGTGGCAAGACCGCAACTATGGCCCAAGTGGCAGCAATTTCTCAAATAAAAATCACAGCAGTTGACATACATCCACATAAAGAGAAACTCATTAAACATAACATTAGAGATTTTAAGAATATAGAAGTTCTTGTGGGTGACTCTAGGTTGTCTCCTTGGAATGATAAAAAATTTGATCGGATATTAATTGATGCGCCTTGCACTGGACTGGGTGCCATCCGCCGAAGAAGTGAATCTCGCTGGCAAAAAAAACCTAGCGACGTAAAAGAGTTGGTGACAAACGCAAAAGAGATATTTCATGCTGCTATGAATTCAATCAAACCAGGTGGATTTATCGAATATGTTGTCTGTTCACCTATCCTTGAAGAAACTGACGATTTCGTAAAATGGGCAATGGCGAATTATTCAAATCTAGAGATAATCAGCCCGGAAGAATACCTTTCGGTCTTTGAATCCTCAGTTGACTTAGAACTAGTAGAAATCTCGGAAGTGAGCTTGAGATTTTGGCCTCATCTACATGAATCAGACGCGATGTTTGTGTGTTTGTTTAAGGCTAAAAATGGCAATTAAGATGGACTTATGTCCGGTCTCATAGCACCAAGCATTCTTGCGGCAAATCACAGTTCAATCGGAGAAGCATTAAAGCAGGCTTCAAATGCTGACTGGATCCATGTTGACATTATGGATAATCATTTTGTGCCGAACCTGAGTTTCTCATCCGAGATGACTAAGGCTGTTAGAAAACTAGGAATTGCACCAGTAGATACCCATTTGATGATCGAAGAACCAGAAAAATGGTTATCACAATATCTTGATGCAGGTAGCGACTCGATAACCTTTCACATTGAGGCTACAAAGCACGCTGCGCAATGCATAGAAATTATTAAAGATGCAGGGGCTAAGGCCGCGATAGCTTTAAAACCGCGGACCGACTTTAAGGAAATTCTTCCTTATCTTGAAACAATAGACATGGTTTTAGTTATGACTGTAGAGCCGGGCTTTGGCGGGCAAAAGTTTATGGAAGATCAATTAGAAAAAGTAAAGAATATTCGCTCCGAGATAGAAAAAAGAAAACTTGAGATAAGGCTACAAGTCGATGGGGGCGTAGATAAATCGAATATTGAAAAAGCGTATCTGGCTGGAGCCGATTTTTTTGTGGCTGGTTCAAGCGTCTTTAGAGCAGATGATCCGATGCAAGCAATAGCGGAACTAAAAGGCTTAGTAACTGATTAATGCAAGAATTTTTAGAAGAATTAAAGAGATTAGCTAGTACCCCAATCACGGTACCAAGAAATCCTAGAGTAGCCGCAATAATTGTTGATCAAAATGACAGAATTATTGCCACAGGTATTCATACCGGAAAGGGTAATGACCACGCAGAAGTTGCGGCCTTAAAAAAAAGTTCTGGGGATTTATCCGATTGCACCATGTATGTTTCACTAGAACCGTGCAATCATCATGGGGCGACTGGACCTTGCACAGAGGCGATAATTCAAAGTGGAATAAAAAAACTAGTCATTGGAAGCCTTGACCCAAATCCAGAATCAACTGGAGGATTAAAAAGACTGCGAGATGCCGGGATCGAAGTTTTTGTTTGCCCGGATCAGTCAGATTTCGTCTCGCTTAACCGCCGCTGGATGGAGAGCATTCGGTTAAAGCGACCTTTTGTAGCCATAAAGAGTGCGATCAGCATTGATGGATTTATCTCTAAGAATGAAAATGAAAGATACCAATTAACTTCTTCCAAAGCTTTAGATTATTCACAAGAATTAAGGTGTAATTTTGATGCAATTTTGGTGGGTACTAATACTGTTGAAGCAGATGACCCGTTGCTCACGATAAGAAAATTTGAAAATCAAGAATTCAAACAACCCCTTAGAGTAATCATGGGAAATAGAGAACTTTCACAAAATCATAGAGTATTTAATTCAGATGCTGAGTCAATTCAAATTAAAACCCATAACCCAAATGAGGTTTTAACCCAAGTAATTAAATTAAACGTAAACAGCATTTTGATTGAGGGTGGAGCGAGTGTAGCCAGTGCATTTTTAAGCGATGGCTTAGTTGATGAAATGCATATTTTTATGGCTAACAAGATCTTGGGCCAAGGTGTGAATATGTTTGAACAATTCAAAGAATCTGTACCGCACTTGGAAATCAGCTTTAAAAATGTTCTATCCTTAGAACCTGACGTTTTGATTCAAGCAAACGTTTACGGGAGATGACATGTTCACCGGGCTTATTCGGCACCGTGGGATTTTAATTAATTCTGTTAAAGAAAATGAACTGCTAACCCTAGAGATAGAAAATTCGGAATTGGCAAGAACCGCTAAAGTCAAAGATTCAATTAATGTAAATGGCATTTGTTTAACAATCACTGGGATAAAAAATAACTTGATGTGGTTTGAATTGGTCGAAGAAACTCAAAAGCGAACTACTGCAAGAAATTGGACAAGCAATCAATTCTTACATTTAGAGCCGGCAATGAGTTTAAGTGACAGGCTCGACGGCCATTTGGTTTCAGGTCATATTGACACAACCGCGTCTTTAATTGAAAAAATAGAGCAACCCGATGCCTTAATTCTTTGGTTCAAAGTGCCCGCGGCTTGGAACGGTCTATTGATTGAAAAAGGATCTGTAGCGATAGATGGTGTCTCACTTACAGTTGCGCAATTGCTAGAGAGGGACGATGAATCTGTTGATTTTTCTGTATGGTTAATTCCAACTACTGTCGAAAATACTAATTTTTCTCAACTAAAGGTGGGAGATAAAGTTAATATAGAATTTGATCTTGTCGCAAAATATATCCTAAAAAACTTAAAAAGGAAAAACTTTGAAAGTTGAATGTGATCCGATTGAAGAAGCAATAGCTGAGATCAAAAATGGTCGAGCGATCATTGTGGTAGATGATGCCGACCGAGAAAATGAAGGCGATCTGATTTTCGCAGCAGAAGCTACCACTAATGAATTGATGGCTTTCATGATTCGCCATACCTCTGGTGTTGTTTGTGTAGCGATGGAGGGTGAAAATTTAGATCGTCTGAAATTGCCACCAATGACTTTAATAAATGAAGATAAGAAACAAACTGCCTATAGCGTGAGCGTTGACGCAAAAGATGGAATCGCGACTGGTATCAGTGCAAGCGATAGAGCTCATACGGTGAGACTTTTAGCGGACCCAAACACCCAAGCTGAACAATTAACTAGACCGGGACACATATTTCCCTTAAGAGCAGTTGTCGGTGGCGTACTAAGAAGAGCAGGACATACCGAAGCCGCAGTTGATTTAGCAAAATTGGCAGGCTTAGAGCCAGCCGGCGTCATCGCGGAACTAGTTAAAGACGATGGTGAAATGATGCGCGCTAAAGATTGTCGCGAATTTGCCGAGCTTCATAATTTAAAAATGATAAGTATTGCTGATTTGATTGCCTATAGAAGGCGCAGCGAGAAACTCGTGTCCTTAGTTGCTAAGACAACTTTACCGACAGCTTTTGGCGAGTTTCAGGCCTTTGGTTTTAGAAGTTTGGCTGATTCACGCTCGCATGTTGCATTAGTTGTTGGTGATATTAGTGATGGTGAAAATGTTTTAGTTAGAGTCCATTCAGAATGTCTAACTGGCGATGTTTTTCATTCGGCAAGATGCGATTGTGGTGAGCAATTGAATTTAGCGCTGGAACGTATTCAAAAAGAAGGTCGCGGGATAGTGCTTTACATTAAAGGTCACGAGGGACGTGGTATCGGACTTTTACAGAAATTAAAGGCTTACGAACTTCAAGATGAAGGTTTGGATACCGTTGAGGCAAACTTGAAATTAGGTCTACCAGCTGACGCGCGTGATTACGGTACCGGAGCACAGATCCTTGCAGAATTAGGCGTTAAGAGCATGCGTTTACTAACGAATAATCCAGCAAAGCGTGCGGGCCTTGAAGGCTATGGTTTAAGTATTGTGGAACGAGTTCCTTTGATCAGTAAAGAAAAAAAGGAGAACGCACGTTATTTAAAGGTAAAGGCAGAGAAAATGGGCCACGAGTTAGGTGGAAGCTGATGCCTCAAGATGCACAACCGCAAATTGAACTCAATGGAGATTTCTCAAAACTAAATGTTGCAGTCATTGGTGCTTTGTGGAACAAGGATATTTCAGATTTATTGGTAAAAAATGCTCAAGAAACCTTGGAGCGCCACAATGTAAAGCATCAAATTTTTAGAGTTGCTGGCTCTTTTGAATTAATTTGGGCGGCTAACCAGGCAGTTATTCGTGGATTTTCTGCCGTAGCTTTGTTCGGAGCAATCATTCGTGGCGAAACTCCACATTTTGACTATGTTGCAAGCGCAGTAACTCAAGGAGCGACTCAATTGAGTCTTGGTGAAGCAATTGTGGGCTTTGGGGTGTTAACTTGCGACACCTATCAACAGGCTTTAGATCGATCAGGAAACTCAGGCGCGAAAGAAAACAAGGGTAAAGATACGATTGAAGCAATTCTCTTGAGTCATCAAGCCTTTTCAAACGAAACTAAAATTGGCTAACGGGGGTACAGATGAAATCTTTTGATGATCTATGGAAAGAACTTAACAAAAAGGTTCAAAGCGCAGATCCTGAATCAAATACCGTGGCCCTGTTATCAAAGGGCGTTCACTCAATAGGCAAGAAAGTTGTTGAGGAAGCTGCAGAAGTTTGGATGGCGGCCGAATACGAGTCTGTTGATAGAGTTGCAAGCGAAATAAGTCAATTGTTGTACCACGTGCAGGTATTGATGATTAGTTCTGGAGTTGACATTAAAGATGTTTATCGAAGTCTGTGAGTTTTTAAATGCTTAAAGTTGCGATTCCAAACAAGGGACAGTTGAGTGATCCGGCAAAGGCAATTTTAAGAGAAGCCGGGTATCTGAAAAGTGTCCATCCGCGTGATTTGGTGGTAGTTGATCCAATAAATGATGTCGAATTTTTCTTTCTTAGGCCAAGAGATGTTGCGCTATATGTTGAACGAGGAACCTTAGACGCAGGAATTACCGGAATCGATCTGCTTATTGATTCAGGTGCAAAAGCTGAACAATTACTTCAATTAGGTTTTGGAAGCTCTCAATTTTTTCTTGCCGCCCCTAAAACAGGATCGATTAAAAAGGCGGCAGACCTGGCAGGTAAAAGAATTGCTACCAGTTATGAAAAGGTACTCAAAAATTATTTAAGTGTAAACAAGATAGAAGCTGAAATAGTTTCACTTGATGGGGCTGTGGAGAATGCAATTAGGTTAGGCGTAGCAGATGCAGTTGCAGATGTTGTTGACACTGGCACAACAATCGCGCAAGCCGGGCTAGAGCTGATAGGCGATCCGATTCTTTCAAGCGAAGCAGTTTTGATAAAAAATGTTAAAACCGATAAATCCGAAGAGATAAACACGTTGGTGCGGCGATTGTCTTCGGTTCTGGTTGCAAGAACTTATGTGATGCTCGATTATGACATTTTAGAAAATTTGATCGAAGAGGCAGCTAGCATTACTCCGGGAATCGAATCTCCGACTATTTCGCCTCTTCATGAAAAAGGTTGGGTGGCAGTGCGTGCGCTAGTTAAGAAAGAGACTGTCCATATTGCCATGGATCAGCTTTACCAATTAGGTGCGCGGGGAATTTTAGTTACTGAAATCGCGGCTTGTCGTTTGTAGTCTTATGGATTTTAAGGTTAAAGATCCTAAGCTAGTTGAAGCTTTAAATGAGGTAAACCAAAACCCAGAATTAATCTGTGATTATTTGATTAATCACGACTTGCTAGTGGGCCTTTTGGTAGATAAAGAAGAAAAAAAATTAGTAATTTCTTCAACGGAGAATTTCAAAGCTCTAGCAGTATTTTCTACAGAAGAATCATTGAGGGATTTTGCCGCAACCGCTCGACCAGCAATATTTTCAGGTAAAGAAATTGCCGAATTGGCCTTAAAGTCAGACTCTCGGCTATTACACCTGGACCCACCTATGGGACTAGTAATCAACGGGTCCAAATTAAAGGCAATAGCAAGTAGTAGAAGATGGCTGAACCCCCAATTTGATCAATTTCTTTTAGATTTGGTGAATCAGCAAGTGAAACAATTTGATGAGGTAACTTTCGAATTGGCGAGCGGCGAGTGGACAGATTTAAGAATTATTCTGCGAGGGGATTTTCAAAATTGTTCTCTAGCCGCGTCAAATTTAGGGCAGTTTCTACATAAAGACCCCAAGGTAATAGAGCTGCTACCTAGCGGGGCTGATATCGTTTACTCGAGCTAGAAATCCAGAAAACAAGAGGAGCGCGAGCTCCCACCTACATCGAGGAAACGACCTCGTGGGGTTACCGGCCAAATTTTGCGGCTAGTAATTGTCTTGTGCTGTTTTTTGGCGAACTGACAAGGAGTGTTTATTAGCGAAGAGCCACGACTCAATGACCGAATAAGAGTTCCACAAGTGCGCCTAGTTGGTCCTAATGGAGAGCAAATAGGAATAGTCAAAACCGAAGAAGCACTAAAAATGGCTCAAGAGGTCGATCTTGATTTGGTGGAGGTAGCTGCAGAAGCGAGACCCCCAGTAGTAAAGATCATGGATTTTGGCAAGTTCAAATATGAAGCGGCATTAAAAGCGAGAGAAGCTAGAAAAAATCAAGCGAATACTGTCGTCAAAGAAATGAAACTTAGACCAAGAATTGAGTCTCATGATTACGACACCAAGTTGGCCCACATAGAAAAATTTCTAAAGGCCGGAGACAAGGTGAAGGTAACAATAATGTTTCGAGGTCGTGAACAATCACGGCCTGAGATGGGCTACAAGTTATTAGCACGCTTAGCAGAGGACGTGACCGAATCAGGGACGGTGGAATACGCCCCTAAGCAGGACGGAAGGAATATGGTGATGGTTTTGGCACCAGTTGCTAAAAAGTCCGCAAGTCAAAAGTCCAAAGCCAATACGCAAAATCAAATCGAAGAGGAGTAGCTGTGCCGAAAATGAAGACCCATAGTGGGGCGAAGAAGAGAATTAAGAAGACCGGATCAGGAAAGTTAGTTCATGAAAAAACTAACAAGCGACACCTACTTGAAGTTAAATCAAGTAAGCGCAAGCGCGGATTAACCGGTACAGAAGAATTGGCCGCTAGCGAGAAGAAAAAAGCTAAGCGACTATTGGGATTAAGGTAGAGAGGAAGCGCAAATGGCTAGAGTAAAAAGAGCTGTTAACGCCCACAAAAAGCGTAGAAGTATTTTAGAAGAGGCTTCTGGCTATCGTGGACAAAGATCTCGTCTGTATCGCAAAGCAAAAGAACAAGTGCTTCACTCTAAAGTTTATGCTTTTAATGACCGACGAGAAAACAAAGGTAATTTCAGAAGATTATGGATTACCCGTATTAATGCTGCGGCCAGAGAAAACGGAATTACTTACAATAGATTGATTCAGGGCCTTAAAGCGGCAGAGATTGAAGTTGATCGCAGAATATTAAGTGATTTAGCGGTCAATGATCCAGAAGCCTTCAAGAATCTAGTAGTGGTAGCACAGAAGGCTATCGGCTCAGCGGTTTAAATTGAAGAATGTAGCTCAAGCGGAGTTATCTGATAATTCCGCTTTGGTTCAAAAACTACGAAAATTAACCCAAAAGAAACATAGAAAAAGTTTAGGCGAGTTTTTGATAGAAGGCCCCTCCTTACTAGATGAGGGACTAAAAGCCAATTGGGTTACTGAAATCTTTTACAATAAAAAATTTAACGATCATGAACAATTGCTCGAAAAAGCCGCTTCACTAGGAATCAAAGCTTATCAAATATCTGAAAAAAGTTTAAAAAAAGTTACGGACACTTCGAACCCGAGTGGAATTATCGCTGTAGCAAAAAAGGTATTTAAAGATTTTTCTGGGGAATCGACTGGAAAATTGGCTCAAGTTATCTACTTAGATGAAGTTCAAGATCCTGGAAATGCAGGAACAATAGTTCGAGGCGCGGCAGCTTTTGGGTTTGACGCTGTAGTTTTTTCAAAGGATTCGGTTGATCCAACTAATTTAAAATGTGTTCGAGCTAGCGCCGGAGGTATTTTTAAAATCCCGATTTATTTTAATGAAGATCTTGAGAAATTTTCCAAGTGGGATTTTGAGATATTTATAGCGGACGCCAATGGCTATGAGGATTTGCCAAAGGTGCAATTAAAAGATAAGCAAGTTTGGGTATTCTCAAATGAAGCTCGAGGAGTGCGAAGTGGCTATGACTTTAAAACTGTGAGAATCCCCATAAAGCATGACACTGAAAGCCTAAATGTGGCACAAGCGGCTTCCGTCTTAATGTTTCACGTTAGCAATAAGATAACCAGCAAATAGCGAAGAGAGCGAAATGTCTGCCCCAAACTCTGATTACGACCCAGTTCAAGTTGAAGCCTTGAGCGAGAAAGAGGTCAATAAGGCAATAGAAAAAGCTTTAAAAGACATTTCTGCGGCAAAGAATCTAGAAGAATTGAAGATCGCGAAGATAAATCATTTAGGAGACAAGTCGCCAATTGCTTTAGCAAATCGTGAAATAGGTAGCCTCCCTCCCGAGGCAAAGGCGATTGCTGGAAAACGCGTTGCAAGTGCTCGATCGCAAATAAGTGAATCTTTTAATAAATCGCAAAAATTCCTAGAAATTGAGCATGAAAATAAAATTCTTATTTCACAAAAAGAAGATTTGACTAAAGTCTTAGCTAGTCCCGATGTCTCTTTGGTAAACATTGGATCGCGGCACCCCTTATCGCAAATCGCTGAAATTATGAGCGATGTGTTCATCGCTATGGGTTACGAGGTTGCAGAAGGTCCTGAAGTCGAGGCCGAATGGTATAACTTTGATTCACTTAATATTTCTGCAAGCCATCCTTCAAGAAGCGCGCAAGATACTTTCTATCTCGAAAGTATGGATTCGGGGAAGGTTTTACGCACGCAAACATCTCCAGTTCAGATGCGAGCCATGCTCACGCGCGATCTACCGATTTATGTTGTGGCCCCTGGTCGCGTCTATCGCAAAGACGAATTGGATGCGACTCACACCCCAGTTTTTAATCAAATTGAAGGATTAGCTATCGACAAAGGTCTTTCAATGGCCGACTTAAAAGGAACCTTAGATCATTTTGCAACTTCTTTGTTTGGCTCAGGTGTTGTCACTAGATTTAGACCCAGCTTTTTCCCTTTCACAGAACCTAGCGCTGAACTTGACGTTCAATGCTTTGTTTGTAAAGACAAATTCAATCCAGAATGTAAAACTTGCAAAGGAACTGGATGGATTGAGTGGGGCGGTTGCGGAATGGTTAATCCAAAAGTATTGCAAACTGCAGGTATCGATACCACGCAATACAGCGGCTTCGCCTTCGGAATGGGACTAGAAAGAACTTTAATGTTTAAATACTCAATTACTGATATGAGAGATATTGTTGAAGGAGACATTAGGTTTTCAAAGCAGTTTGGCAGTGTGCTCAGATGAGAGTTCCAGTTTCTTGGCTTAGAGAATTCGTTAAACTAGGGCCGCAAGTTACCGATGCTCAAATTCAAGAGGCATTTGTCTCTTTGGGTTTTGAGGTGGAGAGCGTAATAATTCACGGATCGGTTACAGGCGAGCTGCTGACTGGTGAAGTTGTTGAAATCAAACATTTAGATCAATTCAAAAAACCAATCCGTTACTGCAAGGTCAAGATTGGGTCGCAAACTCGCGGAATTGTATGCGGTGCTACCAATTTTTCTGAAGGCGACAAAGTAGTTGTGGCTATGCCCGGAGCCGTTTTGCCGGGAAACTTTGAAATCGCTGTCAGGAAAACTTACGACCACCTATCTGAAGGCATGATTTGTTCCGAACGCGAATTGGGTATTAGCGATTCACATGAAGGAATTTTAGTTTTAAATAAATCGGTAAATGTGGGTAGTGATGCCAAGAAAATACTTGGCTTAGGGGAAACTGTCTTCGAACTCTCTGTATTACCTGATCGTGGATACGCCTTAAGTATGCGGGGAATTGCTCGAGAAGTTGCCGCCTATTTCAATAAAAAATACCAAGATCCAATTACAAGATATAAGAAGATTAAACCCACACGCTCCGGCGTGAATGGCAAAATTTTAGCAAACAAGAAAGTCGCGAATTTTTCATTAGTTACGCTTTCTGGAGTTAACCCAAATGCAAGTACTCCGGAGTTTATAAAGCACCGCTTAAGTCAAATGGGAATGAGATCAATTTCATTACCGGTGGACGTAACGAACTATGTGATGTTAGAGCTAGGGCAGCCGCTGCATGCGTTTGATAAAAAGTCAGTCAAAGGAACAATCTCAGTTCGGTTAGCAAAAAAAGGCGAGAAGATCAAAACTTTAGACAATCAGGTGAGAGTCCTAATGGATACGGATTTGGTTATTAGTGATTCACAAAAAGCTATTTCGATAGCAGGAATTATGGGTGGGGCGAATAGTGAGATATCAGAAAAAACCCGAGAAATAGTCATTGAGGCAGCTACTTTTGATGCAGCGACGATAAGCCATACCGCTAGGCGCTTAGGACTAACTAGCGAAGCAAGTAAAAGATTTGAGCGAAGCACCGATCCGAACTTGCCTGAATATGCCGCAAAAAGAGCAGCACAACTACTTGTGGAATTTGGTGGAGGAAAGATTGTTGGAGCTAAATACAAGAAGTCGCCGCTACCTGCAAAGCGAATACGTCTTAAATTTGAACAAGTTTATGCAGTTACGGGAATAGCAATTAAGCGGAGTGAAGTAATTAAGAATTTAAATAAAATCGGTATTAAAACTCTAGAGGGCGAGGCAGCACTTACTGCGGTAATACCTAGCTGGAGAAGCGATCTTGAGACACCTAATGATTTGATCGAAGAAATTCTCAGATTACATGGCTATCAACACATAAAAGGTCGTCTTCCAAAGGCGCCGAGTGGCTTTGGTTTATCTAAAAAACAAAAAATTAAACGACAAATAACGCAGGTATTGGCGGCATCTGGATCTCACGAAATTCTTACCTATCCATTTATGGCGGAAGCTGATCTTATTAAATTGCAGATAGCAAGTAAGGATGATCGTTTTAAAATTATTAAAATTTTTAACCCCTTAAGTGATGAAAAACCAGCCATGAGGACAACTTTGCTGCCTGGTTTGATGGAGGTTGCAATCCGTAATCTTTCAAGGGGAATAAATAATTTCTCAATTTTTGAAATTGGAAACGTCTTTCAAAATCATAAGAATTTTAAATCGATACCTAAAATTGGAGTCGGATTTCCACCGAAAAAATTGACATTGAAAGAAATTGATTCCAGTCTCGCTTTAGAAAATCTTCATTTATCTTTGATTGCAGTAGGTCAAGCAATTGAAAGTGGTTGGTGGGGAGAAGGTCACGATCACAGTGCTTCGAGTGTAGGTCAAATTCTAAAATCCTTATTCGATCAATTAGCCATTGAGATATCTTTCCAGGGAACTGGCGCTAATCCGTGGCATCCAGGTCGTTCAACAAAGCTGCTTGCAGCGGGAGAAATTGTAGGTGAATTCGGTCAATTGCATCCAACTGTGGTAAACAACTTTGGATTAAATAAGGATGTATTTGGCTTTGAAATATCGCTAGCGAAGATTATTGGTTTGGCGGCTAGAGATCGTAAATACAGCGCGATCGGAAAGATGCCTTTTGCGATAGAGGATCTCGCATTAGTAGTGAATCAAGAGCAAAATGCGCTAGAAATTCAAGATGCCATCAAAAGAGCCGGTGGAAACCTCATGGAATCAGTAAATCTCTTTGACACATTTACTGGTCAGCAAATTGGAGAAGGTAAGAAATCGCTTACTTTTAGGCTGCTGTTGAGGGCTGATGATCGAACTTTGACAAGTGAGGATTTAGGCCAAGTTAGAGAGCGAATCTTGCACAGGGTTAGCGAAGACTTTGGAGCGCAAGTAAGGACCTAATATACGTATATGCGTATAATTCTGCTATGAGAAAATCAGTGGCGGTTGTTGGAGCTTCTGGCTATAGCGGTGGAGAACTGGTCAGAATTTTGTTGGGCCACAGTGAATTTTCTCTGGATGCGGTTTTTGCCAACAGCGCAAAGGGTCAAAAACTCTCTTTTGTACATCCGCAATTTAACGGAAATCAAATTGAGTTTAAGGATGTTGCTGACCTAGGAATTAATGATTTTGATCTTGTCTTTCTAGCTTTACCCGCAGGTGTTAGTGGCATGTTATTGAAAGACAGAGAACTTAATAAAAAATATGTCGATTTGGGAGCCGATTTTCGTTTAATTGACAAGGAAGATTGGTTTAAATTTTACCCTGGTAAATATTCGGGTGCTTGGACTTACGGTTTACCTGAAGCTTCCAATCAAAAAAGTGCGATAACAAAATCCGACAAAGTTGCAAATCCCGGATGCTATGCAACTGCCGCGAGTTTAGGTTTGTTGCCGGCGGTTAAAGCAGGAGCCTTGAGTGATCATTTTGTCAATATTGTGGCAGCGTCCGGTACCACGGGAGCTGGAAAAAGCCTAAAAGCAAATCTGTTAAACAGTGAAGCAAATAATAATTTAAGTCCATATAAAGTCGGTGGAATTCATCAACACATTCCAGAAATTGAACAAACACTAGGAATTGAATCGACTGATCCAATTAAAATTTCTTTTTTACCTATTCTTGCCCCGATGCCACGAGGAATTTTATTAACTGCTTCCTTTAAATCAGATTTGCCTGAAGACGAGATAAGAGATCTTTACGCGAGCTACTATAAAGGCTCCAAGTTCATTCAATTACTGGAAAAAGATGGTCTGCCCAATACTCGTTCTCTAATTGGCTCAAATAATGCCCACATAAGTGTAGTAAAAGATGCTCGAAACAACTTAGTGCAAACAATTGTTGCGATAGATAATTTGGGTAAAGGTGCGGCAGGTCAAGCTATCCAAAATGCGAATTTAATGTTTAATTTTGAAGAAGATCATGGGCTAGCTAAATATGGAATTGGCTCATGACTATTTGCACGCCTGAGGGGTTCATTGCTGGCACGGCTTCGGCAGCATTAAGAAGTGACGGTAGTGACGATCTTGCGGTAGTAATAAATGAAGGCCCCAAATGGGCTGCTGCTGCAGTATTTACAAAAAATAGAGTCAAAGCGGCTCCTGTTCTCTGGTCTGAGCAAGCCATTAAATCTGGTTTATGTAGAGCTGTGGTTTTAAACTCTGGAGGAGCTAACGCGTGTACCGGCGCTCAAGGTTTTGAAGTAGCTCATAAAACTGCCGAACATCTTGCCCAAAAGTTAGAAGTCGGAGCTATAGAAATACAAGTTTGCTCAACTGGCTTGATCGGAAAACAACTTGACATTTCAAAATTAATGCCAGCAATAGATCAAGCGGTAGAAAGTGCCTCTAAGGAAAGCGGCGAAGCTGCTGCTTGGGCAATATTGACCACAGACACTTACGCAAAAATGGAAGTAATTCAAAGACCTAACTACTCTCTAGCGGGAATGATTAAAGGCGCAGGGATGCTAGCTCCAGACCTTGCCACGATGCTTTGCGTGATCACTACCGATGCAGAGCTAACGAGTGAAGAATTGAATCAGACACTTACAGGCGCGGTAGAAAAAACCCTAAACCGGATTGATTCTGATGGTTGCACTTCAACAAATGACACAGTACTAATTATGAGTTCAGGCGCAAAAGGACGCTGCGATCTTAGAGAATTTGAAACAGATCTTAAAAATCTTTTACACAAATTAGGGCAAAAATTGATTAATGATGCCGAAGGTAGTACTAAAACAATTACCGTCACAGTTAAAAATTGCACAACTGAAGAAATGGCGACGTCGGCTGCAAGGGCTGTGGCGAGAAATAGTCTATTTAAAACTGCTATGTACGGTGCAGATCCAAATTGGGGTCGTATTTTGGCAGCGCTTGGCGTGATTGATTTTGACTTTGATCAATTTAAAGTTGATGTATATTTAAACGGATC
>JALRKC010000070.1 GCA_023254955.1 Candidatus Nanopelagicales bacterium
AAAAATTAGGTGGTTTTACCCCAGGTGCTCCAGGAACACGAATCGAGATCATTGGCGCTAGAACCGGGGCAAGATTTGTAGTTTCAAACCAATCTCAAATCGATTCGCTCACACTAATTGAAGCTATCCAAAGTTCGATTCCAACCCAAGCACAAGATTTTGCTGAAATTACTCAGGTATTTGAAAACCCAGAGCCAACTCTTCCGCCAGCTTGGACTGAGGAAGAGCGAAACTATGCAGCCGAAATATTTGCTGCGAGCGGTTTGAGCGAACCGGTTAATCTAAGAGATTTATTTGAAGATCAATTCAACTCTTGGATCAAGGTAAACACTCAAGCAGAAACGTACTTGCCTGGCTCGATAGTTTACTTAACTGTCACTTCAGATCCTTTGGTAATTGGTTCTGCGGTAGTTGATAAAGACGGATTTGTTCAAGTTTCAGGGGATATGCCAATTGAATGGCTTCAAACCGGAGAGCACAGAATCCGCTTGGTAGGTATCAGATCATTAGATGGCGTAAGTGTTGATGATCAAGGTGAAGTTCAATTAAGCGATAAGCTAGTTGCAGAAATTGAAAAGTTTGATCTTGGAACTCAAGCCACAGTAACTGTGATTGGCCCTAATGAATCAGGTGGGGAGCACGCTGCATTAAGAGTTGTGCCACTAATACCTACCGCTCCTTGGTGGACTATGTGGATCATTTTGGGCGTTGGATTATTAGCTTTGTATCTACGTCGTAAAGATTATTTAAGCACCAAGCGCCGCAGGTATTTTGCTCTAGGCGTTGTTGGCTTAGCAAGCTTGCCTGCTGTAATCATTGGCTGGTTTAGCACGGTCACGATTGTGGTTTGGGTGGGTATTGCAGCAACCTTGGCTTCACTAGCTATTAATTGGTTTGTGCCGATTAAGAATTTGCCAAATAGACGCAGAGAAAATTTAGGTCAGTAATTTATTTTCAAGTCTGAGTCACCTTGGTTAAGCCAAATGGATTAGCTGGGTCCACACCAATATTGATTGCGCTAGTTGCTGCAACTTTTTGCCAGTAGGACAGAGATAGCAAAAGATCAGAAATTGTGTTGGATTTGTAGGGTGCATTAATAAGGTTTAAATTTCTTTGAGTAACTTTATCTTTTAGGGGAGTTAGTATTGAATTATTTAAGTCTCCGATATAGATAAGTGAGTTCAATTCGCGAGTGATCGCTATTGGGCCGTGAAGAAATTCAAGTGCATTGCCACCCCAAATTGGCACACCCCAAAGCTCAGTCATCTTGAGAGCGATTTCTTTAGCGATAGGAATTGCTTCATTTGTGCCGAGCACTGCGTGAACTTTAAGCGGGTCTAAAACTTCAGCTTCGGCTTGATCTAGAGCCGAATTGAGATTTTGTTCAAAAGTATCAATTTCCGTTCGGTTTACAGAGTCAGTCAACCAGTCATATATCGCAATACAAGAAGCTATTTGGGCGATTACAGATTTTGTTGCAGGCACTGATTTCTCGATACCTGCGTCAAGGAATACATCCCAAAAGGCAGTAGCGGAGAGAGATGAATTTTTGCTGTTATGTATTGCAAGAGTGTTTGATGTTAACTTACTTGCATATTTCAAGGCATTGACTACTTCACCAGTTTCACCAGATTGACTCAAGGCAATAACTAATTCGTTATGAATAAACTGTGGTTTTTGATCTAGATAAAAAAGTGAAGGATCGACTGCTCGAGTAGTTATTGAAGAATTAACTAAAAGCTCTGCTAAAAATTCTGTGGCACAACTTGAAGAGCCCCTTGAGATTGTGGTGATCCTTTTAATCTCGGCTTTGTTTATTGTGCTTTTGTTGAGAATACTTAAGGTGTTCTCATAAGCAGGCAGGGCAATTTGCCCCGCCTGAGAGATTTCTTCAAATATTTGATTTGTTACCAATAGAGAAGATCCAATAGTTCTTTTTGGTTGTAGGTGGCTGGCTCGAGCAATTGAGCTTGTGACCACCAATGATTTTGCTCGACCGAAAAACTTGGTAAGCGCTTTAGAGTTTCGATAATCTCTTCATCTTTAACACCGAGCTCATCAGGGCGGTGTCTGGTTCCCGCTCTTAAAATTGTTTCTTTCGCTCGTTCGTAATTATTTCCTTGAAAATAACTGAGTAGTAATACCCCAAGGCTTACGAGCTCTCCATGAAGAATCGTTCGACCGGTTACCTCTTCAAAGCAATAAGCAAAGAAATGCTCTGAGCCTTCTTCAAAGCGAGCATGTTGCATTTCATGGCAACGCCAGCCCACGTCTTTATGTAGGTCCATGAGCCGAGCAAGACCATCATCTGTTAAATCTTTGACCCCAGGAGCGCAGTCATAGAGCTCATCTAGATAAGTGAAGGAAATTCGTGGGGATGATTCTTGCCAGTCATGGGTGTCTTTGCCTTGATCAGCGGCTAACTTCCAATCAAACCAAGCAGTGTGACAAGAAAGAATGTCGCCAATTCCGCTAGTAACCATTGGGCCCGGCGCTGAGCGAAATAAATCAAAATCAACTACGACAATTTCTGGTACGGCATCACCTTCGTAGCGCACACCACCTTTATCCCTTAGTGCACTCATTCGCGTGAAGCAGGCGTCAACACTAGGCAGAGAGGGAAATTGAGTGAGAGGGAGTTGGCGACGCCAGTGAATCCACTTTGCGGTATCCATTGCGCTGCCACCTCCCAAGCCCACTATCCGTACTGCGGGTGAAGTTTCTGCTAAGTGGTCTAAGTGCTCAGGGGCTAAATCACCTGATTGAATAATTTTTACAGGTTGATTAGTAACTTTGTTTTTTAAAAGTTCCCATGGTTCTGGCTGGGTCACTAGTACGTAATCACCTAATTTTTCTAATTCCTCCACAGCGATACCAGAGCCGTACTTTGAATCAAAGCCTTGAGCTTTAAAGGCCATTTTAGTTTCCCTTTCTCGTAGGAACTTCGTTTTTAATAACTCTATATTTTTCAGTTGGTCTATTTTTAATTATAAATTTTGCGATTTGAGCCGGATCATTTTTAAAATCTTCAATTTTCAAGTTTCGAGTCTTAGCAATTAGCTGCCATTGCGCCTGCATATTTAATAAAGGAGTTACATGAGTCGCAATGGCAAGTCTTAGTTGTTTCTGTTTTGATTTTCGATCTACCTGGTAATCAGTCTTGAGCGGTTCACGTCCGCAATACCATTTTTCGGCTACTAGGTGTGGCTCGATAGTTTGATTTAAATCTGGATGCCTATCAAACCCGCTCACCCACGAGGCCTCGCTCATTGCCTGTGCAACTAATTTATGGTCGACATTGTCTTCATAGCCTTGAGAATCTGGGTCATAGGTAAGTATTGAGTAGGGCTTAATTTTTCTAATCAAAGCAACAAATTGAGTACGAAGCTCAGTCTCTGAAATGTCGGCGAAATAGTCACTTCGATAATTGAGGTGGTAGGTGTGCTGAACGCCTAATGCTCTCATGCTGGCTTCAAATTCTTCATGGTTCTGGGCGATGGTTTCAGCCTCACTTAGCCCCCAAGAGTCGTAGCGATCGTCGGAAAC
>JALRKC010000071.1 GCA_023254955.1 Candidatus Nanopelagicales bacterium
ATACTTCGAATTGAGCACAATGAATCTCAAGCAGTCGTATCAAGCGGTGGAGAAGATGGTAGAGCAAATCAATTAGGTACCGGTGGGAAAGTGACTTTGCGCCCTACGGGAGATGGAAACATTATGAATGTGGTTGGCAGTTCACCACAAAATAATCCAAATTCGGCACTTAAGACGGCAGGTCACCGATATCGCTATGGAGTTATTGATGTAATTTTTAGAAATGGTGGCTTGTTAGTTGTAAATGATTTGAAATTGCATAGTGAATACTTATTAGGTTTGGGCGAGATGCCATCAAGTTGGCCTCAAGCGGCATTAATTGCTCAGGTTATAACTGCTCGTTCTTATGCAATGGGTAGAAAAAATGGCGGAATCAGAGCAAACTGTAACTGTCATGTTTATAACAACTCAACAGATCAGGTGTTTGTTGGCTGGAGTAAGGAAGCTTCCTCGGGTGGAGATAATTGGCGCAGCGCGGTAAATAGCTCTTTTGCGCCAAGCGGAAACCCGCTTGCTCTAACTTTTAACGGATCAGTAATAACTGCTTATTATTCTTCTTCTACCGGAGGGCGTACGCAACCAACAAGTGAAGTTTGGGGTGGAGTTCGAGCTTGGTCTCAATCAGTTGATGATGCTTGGTCGCTAGATCCTGGATTAAACCCAAACTATCGTTGGGCAGCGAGAGTTTCACAATTAAATATGGCAAACGCACTTGGATTAGTTGATGTTAATCGCATAGATATTACTGAGAGGTTTTCAAGCGGAGCAGTAAAAACAATGGTGGCATTTGATTCTGCTGGAAACAGCGTGACCATGTCAGGTAGGACTTTTCAAGTTAGATTGAAATTGAAATCAAATTACTTAGTTGGAGCTGTGGATTCGCAATTTGCCGATACCTTAGGAGATATCCCAACCACTACTGGTTTTGATGAAGAAGCATATAAAGCACAACAAGCTGCCGCTGAGATTGCCAGCCTAACTCCGCAGTATCAACAAGCTAGCGAGCAGGCAGATGAAGCTCGTGGGGAAGCTAATTCTGCTAGACGAAAATTGGGTGAAATCAGGGAACAAATTGAAGTTGCGCAAAATGACTTATTGACTTTGCAGCTTGAGATTGCTCAAAAAGAAATTGAAGTGCTAAGAGCGCAATCGCAAATTGATGATTTAGTAAGAATTCTTTATATGCAAGGTGAGATGGACATGTTGAGCATCATGCTGAATGCTCAATCCCCTAATGATTTTGCTGAAACTTTGCTAGCTTTACAGCTATTTGCCTCAACTCAAAACTCGAGCATCAGAACGGCTCAAGATTTGATCAAGGATTTAGATCAGAAAAAAATTGAAGTTTTAGAGCGTCAAGGTGAGCTAGATGGCTTGCTTGGTAAAGCCGATGGGGCGCTTAAAGAGGCAAGAGATGCACTTAAAGAAGCGGTATCTGCAGAAGAAGAATTAGAGAAGTTGATCGCCGAGAAACAGAAGATAGTAGACGCCTATACTCGGTCAAGATAAATGTGACAACTGAATTAACGCGACTTAACATGAAGAAGTCCGGCGAGTGGGCCGGCTTTGCCATATTTGCCTTAATGGGTGGCTTTTCGACTGCCTATGGCGTGATGGTGCCAGTATTTCGAGAGAGATTTAATCTTGACATCGCGCAAGGTGGATTAATTTTTGCGGTGGCAGGCGCAAGTGCATTTGTAGGAATTGCGCTTGGTACTTGGTCAGTTTCTAAAATTCCTGCGCGTATCGCTGGCGCTTGGGGTGCTTTTTCAATGTCACTTGGGGCGGTATTAATTGCTCTTGCTGGATCCTGGATGGCAACTTTAATAGGAGTGGTTTTTGTTGGCTTAGGTTTTGGATCATCTGATGCAACTATTAGTCAATTTGCCTCTAATGGGGGGAACGCTAAAGCTGTTAAACGAACAAATATTTTGAATGCTTCATTTGCTATGGGTGCAGTTGTTGTTCCCTTGGTAATAAATTACGGAATTCGCACAAACTTTACTGTGGTGGTTGTTGCGATAAGTTTTGCTTTTTTTATCGCAGGTTTTATATTTTTTAAGAATGTTACTGGGCGTTTAACCCATGAAAAACAGCGCGAAAAACCACTCGGCCATAGATTGGTGCTTTTTTCGCTTTTGTTAGGAATCGCTTTTTATGTAGGAGTTGAAGCAGGTATCGGCGGTTGGGTACCTACCTACTTAATTGAAAAAGGAATGACTCCAACCATGGGTGCTTGGGGAGTGGCTTTATTTTTTTCCATGCTCACTTTGGGACGAGTTTTCTCACACAAAATAACTAATTACATCTCGCCGGCATGGCTCTCAGCCTATGCGCAATTAGCTGCGGTAATTGCTTTGCTGATGATTTGGTACACACCTTGGACTTTTTTTAGTATCGCGTTACTGGGTTTAGTTTGTGCTCCAGTTTTCCCATCAGTTTTAGTTTGGGCAGTGAGAATTACTCCTGGCGACCCAAGAACTGCAGGCTTCTTTTTGCTTGCGGCAATAATCGGTGGCACATTTTCACCAACTTTGATGGGGTACTTGATGCGTTATTTTGGCACCAACAGCCTTCCATTGATCTTGATACCACCAGCATTAATTGGTGGATTAATTTTTCTTTGGGCAATTCGCCAAAATGTAAAAGAACATATTGACGCTGATTAGCGAATTCTGGGCCTAAGCACTACCGCGGCAAAATAAGCCAGCGCAAAAGCGATTCCAACAAAGCCATAAATCCAACGCCCAAGATTTGCTGGGCCTGGAGCGATAAAAGTAACTACAGCTAGACCGGCAGAAATCAAAATCATTAAGCTGGCAAAACTTCTTATGGTGTGGTTAGAGGCAGTTGCTCGCAGAATAAACATGGCATAAGAAAGTGGGATAAGTACTACACCGATCATTCGCAATGCCCAGATGGCACTACCACCACTGATATTTATGAATTCACCAAATTGTTCAGGAAACGCAATTAATGCAACTCCAGATACTAAAAATACACTTGCACCTACCAGCACAATTTGTCGAATTCTGTATTCTCCTGCGAAACTCATAGCAAAAGGTTACGGCAAAAGTGCTTTATTGGCGAGCAGTTTCAGCCAGTGTTACACCTATCAAAACTATTGCGCCACCGATTAACTGAATTGTTGAGAGTATTTCACCTAAAAGAATAAAGGCCACTAGTGAGGCAATTACTGGCTCTACTAAACCAAGAATTGCAGCTTTCTTGGCATCAATGTATTTCATGGCAGTGAAAACAAGCCAGAATGGTGCAACTGCACCCATTACAACCACCCAAATGAGCAAACTGTACATCGGGAGTTCTATACCCACTTGTGAGATGTTGATGGTGTTAGTAAATAACTCCCAACTCCAAAGCCAGAATGGTGAAAAAATTAACCAAAAACCAGCACCCACACCCATTGCAAGTGTTGTTAAAGCAATAGAGCCTCTTTGTCTAACT
>JALRKC010000072.1 GCA_023254955.1 Candidatus Nanopelagicales bacterium
ATTACTGCTTGTTCTAACATGTGACGAGGCCTTCCAGAAGTTAGCCCGGAACTGACTGTGTCAAGAAGCGCGCGTGTTTCACGGTCTAAGACAACGGCGTAAAGACCCTCTTTACTGGCAAAGTGTTCGTAAATTATAGGTTTAGAGACAGAAGCTAATTGTGCGATTTCCTCAATGGTTACTGCTTCATATCCTTTTTCGGCAAACAAATGACGCGCAATGGCGATAAGTTGCTCGCGGCGGTCATGTCCGCTCATTCTGATTTTGCTAGCAACGCGATCGCGTTCGATTTCAGCTTTGCTCACTCGAGCTCTCGCGCGGGCAGTTTCTATTCGCGCTTTTTCTTGAGCCTTCAAAAGTCGCTTGGCGGCTTTCAACTCGTCTCGAGTAGATGGCTCCGGCAGATTTGCTGGCATGGTGTTAACGCTACAACTGCCCTCGCTTAGGCTATCTGGGCACGAGTTAAGTGCATTCCGGGATCGTCCAATTGGCAGGACACCGGCCTTTGGAGCCGAGAATCGGGGTTCGAGTCCCTGTCCCGGAGCGTGACCTAAGTATTAGGTCCCTCCCCGTTAACATGGCGTTGTGAGCCAACTGGATTTAGCGATTGTGCTCGCCGCTGGCGAGGGCAGACGCATGCGCTCAAAACATCCAAAAGTACTTCATGAAATTTGTGGTGCACCACTAATCAGCCATGTTTTAGAAGCGATTCGAGCATTGGAAACAAAAAAGAATTTAGTTGTGCTCGGCGATAAGCGAGAAGCAGTTACAAACTGGTTAGCTCAAAATCAAAATCTGGTAGAAACTGTGGTGCAAGAAGAGCAGTTAGGTACCGGGCATGCTGTCAAAGTTGCCCTGGAAAGCCAAAAGCAAAAAACCGGAAAAGTGCTAATCGTTCCAGCGGACATGCCACTTATCACTCCAGAGGATTTAAGTAACTTATTTAGCGCAGCACAGGACACTGCTGGGGCAGTATTGACCGCTGAGGTATTGAATCCAAGCGGCTATGGCCGAGTTAAAGCTCAAGATTCAAAAGTATTAGCAATTATTGAAGAGAAAGACGCAGATGAAGCAACCTTAAGAATAAATGAAATTAACACCGGTATATACATTTTTGATATTTCACTCTTGAGTGAGGCACTCAAAGAACTAAAGCCAGAAAACCAGCAAAAAGAATTTTATCTGACTGATGTAGTTGAAATTTTGAATAAACAAGGGCACTCTATCGCCAGCATTAAATGTCTAAATGCTGAGAGTGCGCTGGGCGTTAATGATCGTCAGCAATTAGCTGAGGCTAGTTTGATTATGCAAAAGCGAATAAATAGCTTCTGGTTGAGTTCTGGTGTTTCTATGAGAAATCCAGAAACGGTTTATATAGATAGAACCGCCTCTTTAAGCAGCGATTGCTTTCTAGATAACAACACCTTCGTCTTAGGTAAAAGCCAAGTTGCCGAGGGCGTATCACTAGGCCCCGATGTGACTTTAGTCGACTGCAAAATAGGAGAGAACGCAAAAATAATTTCTTCGACTTTGATTGAAGCAGAGGTTGGCGAAGCAGCCACAGTTGGTCCCTATACCTATTTGCGCCCTGGAGCGAAACTAGCTAAAGGCGCAAAAGTTGGCGCATATGTGGAAGTTAAAAATAGCTCTATAGGAGAAGAAGCAAAAGTTCCCCATCTTTCTTATATTGGCGATGGCATCGTGGGCAAAAAGAGCAATATAGGGGCGGGAACGATTTTTGCTAATTATGACGGAGAAGAAAAACATCAAACAGTTGTTGGAGAATTTGTAAAAATTGGTAGTGACAATGTTTTAGTAGCGCCAGTAACTATTGGTGATGGTGCCTACACGGCCGCCGGCAGTGTGATTGTTGATGATGTCGAACCGGGAGCGATGGGTGTTGCTCGCGGCAAGCAGAAGAACATTCTGGGTTGGGTAAAAAGAAAAAGACCAAATAGCAAAGCAGCGAAAGCCGCAGAGCGCGCCCAAAATCAGGATCCAGACAAGTAGCAACCAGAATAGGCAACGAGCTTCGAAAGGACACCAAACTTTTGGCAGAGATCGAAACAGTTACTAGCAAAAAACTACTCTTGGTAGCAGGCCGCTCTCATCCTCAATTAGCTGAAGCGGTTAGTCGTGAACTTGGTGTTGCCATCGCGAAGCTATCTGCTTATGACTTTGCTAATGGTGAAATATTTGTTCGTTTTGAAGAGTCCGTTCGAGGCACTGACGCATTTGTTTTGCAGTCGCACACAGCTCCAATTAATAAGTGGATCATGGAGCAGTTGTTAATTGTTGACGCATTAAGAAGAGCTTCTGCCAGAAGAATTACCGTGATCATGCCTTATTACGGTTATGCCAGACAAGATAAAAAACATCGCGGTAGAGAGCCAATCTCAGCCCGACTTATGGCCGACTTGCTAAAAACAGCGGGCGCTGATCGCATCATGACAGTGGACTTGCACACCGCCCAGATTCAAGGTTTTTTTGATGGCCCAGTGGATCATTTAGTTGCAATTAAAACTTTAGCTGAATATATAAATTCAAAAACTGATAGAAACAACATCACGGTAGTCTCGCCAGATTCTGGTCGAGTGCGAGTCGCAGAAAAGTGGACAGACATCTTGGGAAGCCCGTTAGCTATTATTCATAAGCGACGAGATCCAGATGTTCCTAATGAAGTGAAAATGTTTGAAGTAGTAGGTGAAGTTGCTGGGAAAACTTGCGTGCTGGTTGATGACATGATCGACACCGGGGGAACAATTGCAAAGGCAGCTGAAACCTTGTTTGACAATGGCGCCAAAGATGTAATTGTCACCGCAACTCACGGAATTTTGTCGAATGGAGCAAACCAGAGATTGCAAAATTCAAGAATTTCAGAAGTAGTGGTTACCGACACCTTGCCAATCGCAGAAGAATCAAAGTTTGAAAAGTTGACGGTGCTTTCAGTGGCGCCACTTCTAGCAACCGCGGTTAGGGAAGTCTTTAGAGAGGGTTCAGTAACTAGCCTCTTTGATGAAAGGCAAACTTCACTTTTTTAGTACCCCATCGGTAGGGGCTAAGTAAGCCTTTGGCTAATCTTTGAAGGTAATTCGGCGAGGGCAACAAAGGTTGCCGTGATCGACGAGGAGTCGAAAAATGAGTGCAAATAAAGAGACCTTAGTAAAGCTACAAGCAGTTAAGCGTGAAGAATTTGGCAAAGGTGCCTCACGGAGAGCTCGACGTAATGGGCAAATTCCTGCAGTAATTTACGGAAAAACACAAACCCCGCTTCATATAAATCTAGAAGATCATTCAGCAACTTTGGCTTTAAGAATTCCCATGGTGACTTTAGAAATTTCTTTTGATGGACAGACCTTGCTAACTGCACCAAGAGAAGTGCAAAGAGATCCAATTAAGCGATCAATTAAGCACGTAGATTTAGTTGTGCTTACTGAGACGCAAGCGAAAGTAAG
>JALRKC010000073.1 GCA_023254955.1 Candidatus Nanopelagicales bacterium
GGTGAAGTTTTAGTTGATGCCAAGTTTCCGTGGGATGCTTTTTTTGAAGCGATGGGTTGCGAAGAGCCACTGGAGCGTGAAAACTTGTTAGATAAGCACGCAAAAGACTTAGGTAAAAGAATTAATGAACTGGCTTCAAAGCAATATCAATCCAATAGCGACAAGTCTCCAAATTTTGTAGTTTTGTTTTTACCTTTTGAGTCTCTGCTATCGACAGCGCTGGATATGGATGGATTATTGCTAGAAAAAGCATTTGGGAAAAATGTAATTCCCGCTACTCCTACCACCATGCTAGGGCTGCTTAGAACTATTTCGTTTGGTTGGGATCAAAATAATTTAAGTGCTAACGCTGAAGAGATAAGAGCGATGGGCGCGGAAATGCTAAAACGCCTTGGTACCCTAGTTGAGCATATTGAAAAATTAGGCGATGGCCTAAGCAAAGCAGTAGGTGGATACAACAGTTTTGTATCGAGCTTTGATCGTCAAGCAGTCACCCAAGCAAAAAGACTTGCAGAAAAAGGCGTACCGGCAGCAAAACCACTAATCGCACCAGATGAAATCACAACGTCAGTCTCACAAGTGAGATTGCAGATTGAAGATGAAAAAATCGAAAATCAAGATGAGTCCTGACCGCATTTTTTGGTTAGTTCGCTAAGTTATCTCTCGTGGCAGAAAAAGAAACTCGAGTCCTTTCCAGCACTCTCTATCGTGCAGTAGGCGCAGAAGCCGCTGGAATTCAAGAGGAGATCATTCCAGCGCTAGCTCGTCGCCGTGAGCCTGCTGATCAAGACAAATTCATTGGTTCAGTTGAGCTTGCTGAAAAAGTCGAAAGTTTCTTTCGTGGTGCTACTGCTCCACAAGAAGTAATCAATTTAAACAATAGCGAGGACTTTTCTTTGCCGCTTGATAGCAAATTAGTTGGCGCAATTTTTAGTGTCTTAATGTTGGTAGCAACGCTAATCGATGTTTTCCTAGGTCAAGGTATTGGCGCGCTTTCTGGAGCTGTTTATGGAATTTTGCTCATCACCTTTGTTTATTTAGTAAGTCAAGATAAAGCTTGGGATCCAGTTTTAATGGGGCCGGCTATTTACTTTGTTGCAATATTAATTGCTGGCCAATTCACTCTCTCTGGAGTTGGTTCATTTTTGATGCAACAAAGCACCATGTTGCTTCCCACCCTGGCTTTTAACGCAACTTGGGTAATCGGGGCAACGGTCGTTGCTTCAGCTTTAACTTATTTACGGATTAACGGTCAAAAATCTAGCGCTGCTTCGCAGCCTTCAGATCTTTACGAAGCTCCGGAGGAAGCGCAAAGGTAACACTTTCGCTGGTGGTGTGAACTTCTTCAACCTCACCAAATCCTCGATTATTCAACCACACTAAAACTTCTTCAACTAAAACTTCTGGAACCGATGCTCCGCTGGTTAGGCCAACAGTTTGTGCACCCTCAAACCAATTTTCCTCTAATTCTTTTACTCCATCAACGCGAAATGATTTTTTTGCACCTGCTTCTAAGCCCACTTCTACCAAGCGAACTGAATTTGAACTATTGCTTGAACCCACGGTGATTAAAACATCACAACGAGGGGCGATAGCTTTAACAGCCGCTTGACGATTTTGTGTGGCATAGCAAATGTCATCACTCGGCGGGTCGATCAATTCTGGCAATTTTTGCTTTAAAGCATAAACAGTATCCAATGTTTCATCTACCGAAAGTGTAGTTTGCGAAAGCCAAGCAATCTTTTTGTTTGGATCAATCTCTAATTTCTCTACTTCTTCAGGGCTTTCTACCAAAATCATGTTATCTGGCGCTTCGCCCATGGTGCCTTCAACTTCTTCATGACCTTCATGGCCAATTAAAACAATTTGGTAATCATCTTTAGCAAAACGCTTTGCCTCATTATGAACCTTTGTTACTAGTGGGCAGGTTGCATCAATAGTTTTTAAGTTACGCTCTGCTGCTTGTTGGTGCACCAATGGGGAAACTCCATGGGCGCTGAATACCACAATCGACCCCTCGGGGACTTCAGAAATTTCTTCAACAAAAATTACGCCTTTTTCTTCTAGCGTTTCTACAACGTGTTTGTTATGAACTATTTGCTTTCGAACATAAATTGGCGCCCCATGCACTTGGAGAGCTTTTTCGACCGTAACCACGGCACGATCTACACCAGCACAATAGCCACGTGGCGCAGCTAGTAGCACTTTTTTATTCGACATATCCTCATATCGTAGGCAACAACTGAATTTTGCACATCTTGACCTACGCTTATCTCATGTACCCAGGTTATTCACCAGAAAATCCCATGCAGGTCCGCGATGCTGCTCGTTCTTTAGCTGACTTAATTAATCCGCTTCCAGCAATTTGGATTGAGGGCGAAATCACCCAAGCAAAAATTAGACCCAACAGTGACTGGGTTTTCATGGACCTACGAGATGTCTCACAAGAGTCAACTTTAAATGTGATGCTAAGTAAGAATGCGCTAAAAATTGCCAAAATTACTCCAGAAAGTGGCATGCGGGTAGTCATTCATGGCAAACCTGAATTCTGGGCTAATCGCGGAAGTTTAATTATTCGCGCAAAAGCAATTCAGACTCTTGGGTTAGGTGAGTTAATGATTCGACTCGAAGAGCTAAAGCAAAAATTAGCTAACGAGGGCTTATTCGCGGCAAGTCGGAAAAGAGCCCTTCCTTTTCTGCCACAAAAAATTGGTTTGATTTGCGGACGCGCAAGTGCGGCAATGCATGATGTAATCGAAAATGCTCAGCGACGCTGGCCAATTATCGAATTTGCAACCTTAGAAGTTGCCGTGCAAGGTGCAAAAGCCGCTGGTGAAATTATTCAGGCATTAAAAAAGTTAAATTCTAGAGACGATATTGAAGTTATCGTGATTACCAGAGGTGGAGGCTCATTTGAGGATCTACTCCCCTTTTCTGACGAAGCTTTAATTCGCGCAGTTGCCGCATCAAAAATCCCTACGGTTAGTGCGATTGGTCATGAGGAGGACTCTCCCTTATTGGATTTAGTAGCAGACGTTCGAGCTTCAACGCCCACCGATGCGGCTCGAAAAGTAGTGCCTGACTTTGATCATGAATTTGAATTGCTTGACAACACACTATTTAATTTAAGAAGAATCGTAGCTAATGCAATTGAAAGGGAGCAAATTCTTTTAGAAAGAATGCTTGAAGCTTCGGGGTTAGATTCAATATCAGATTTTTTACAACCCTACCAAGATCAACTTGATGTTGATTTATTTCAGTTACGAG
>JALRKC010000074.1 GCA_023254955.1 Candidatus Nanopelagicales bacterium
CTTTGGAATTTCATTTGCCACTGAGTTGGGTTATACCAATATGTTGACCGCACTAGATTTGGCCAACATTCCTTTCGACGCTAATGAAAGAACAGACAATCACCCAATTGTGGTTGCTGGGGGGCATGCTGCTTTTAATCCAGAGCCAATTGCCAAATTTATTGATGCAGCGGTTCTAGGTGATGGCGAAGAAGTTATCTTGGCGATTAGTGAAGTTGCTAAAGAACACAAACAAGAAGGATCCCCGGGCGGGCGAGATGAATTACTTAGACGTTTAGCAGTTTCGGGCAATGTTTACGTTCCGAAATTTTATGATGTTGAATATTTTTCAGACGGAAAAATAAAAAAGGTAACTCCCAACAAGCCAGGAATTCCTTATCGAGTTTCAAAACATACTTTGATGGATTTAGATAGTTGGCCGTATCCAAAAGCTCCTTTAGTGCCGGTAGCAGAAACGGTGCACGAAAGAGCCAGCGTTGAAATATTTCGTGGCTGCACCCGCGGCTGCAGATTTTGCCAAGCGGGAATGATTACTCGCCCAGTACGTGAAAGGTCGATAACCACTGTAGCTCAAGTTGTAGACAACATGATTAAAAAAACTGGCTTCGATGAAGTTGGCTTACTATCACTTTCAAGTGCGGACCACTCAGAAATAGCAGAAATTACTAAGGGTTTAGCTGATCGCTACGAAGGCTCAAGCACCTCACTTTCTTTACCCTCGACCAGAGTTGATGCTTTTAACATTGATTTAGCGAATGAATTAAGTCGCAACGGCAGACGTAGCGGTTTAACTTTTGCTCCAGAAGGTGGCTCAGAGCGAATCCGAAAAGTAATTAACAAAATGGTTACCGAAGAAGATTTAATTCGCACTGTTACTACCGCCTACGCCAACGGGTGGCGGCAGGTCAAGCTTTATTTCATGTGTGGCCTTCCAACAGAAACTGACGAGGACGTATTGCAAATTGCCAGGATGGCAGCAGAGGTGATTCGCGAAGGTAGAAAAGCTTCTGGCCGTAAAGATATAAGAACTACTGTTTCAATCGGGGGCTTTGTTCCTAAGCCGCACACACCGTTTCAATGGGCAGCACAATTATCTTGGCAAGAAACAGACAGAAGACTGCTAAATCTAAAGGACGAAATTAAACAAAATAAAGAAGTAGGAAAGTCAATTGGTTATCGCTATCACGATGGTAGGCCCGGAATTATTGAAGGATTACTTTCGCGAGGCGACCGTAGAGTCGCAGAAGTTATTGAAGCAGTTTGGCAGCGCGGACAAAGATTTGATGGTTGGCATGAACACTTTTCGTTTAATTTATGGAATGAAGTGGCTGATGAGATTCTGAAGAAATATCAGATTGATTTAGATTGGTTTACTACCCGCGAAAGAAATTTTGAAGAGGTATTACCTTGGGATCATTTAGATTCAGGCTTAGATCGTGGTTGGCTTTGGCAAGATTGGCAAGATGCAATCAATGGGGCAGAAGTAGAAGATTGTCGTTGGACGGCATGCTATGACTGCGGAGTGTGCCCAAGCATGGGCACAGATATTCAAATTGGCCCAAGTGGAGTAAAGACTCTGCCTTTAACTGTGGTTTGAATTGGCAAATACCCCACCCGATAGGCAAACCTTGCCAGTTGTACAAAAAGTTCGGATGCGTTATGAAAAATTAGGACGAATGAAATTCAGTTCGCATCGCGACTTTCAAAGAGCTTTAGAAAGAGCTATTAGAAGATCAAAAATCCCAATTGCCTATAGTGCTGGATTTTCACCACATCCAAAAATTTCCTACGCTAATGCGGCACCGACTGGCTGCGCCAGTCTTGCTGAGTACATTGAAATTGGACTCACAGAACCAGTAGATCCAGAATTAGTAAAGAATTTGATAAACGAAGCTTTGGGCGATGGCTTAAGTATTAAAGATGCCGTTGTTGCTCGCAATAAAGACTTCATTGATCAACTGGAAGCGTCGCTCTGGCAGATCGAATTAACAGCGGTAAGTGAAAGTAAAGTCCGAGAGGCGGTCAAAAAACTGCTCGAGACCCAAGAGGTGGTCGTCGAGCGATTGACTAAGCAGGGGATTCGAAAATTCGACGCTAGAGGAGCTATTTTGGCTTTGCGGGTTAATGCTGCCGAGCCCTCCAGGGGGTATGCGATAATTGAGGTAGTCGTTCGGTCAGGTAATCCGACCGTTCGGCCAGACGATGTTTTATCCGCCCTAAAAAGCGCGGGTGGCTTGGCTCTAACCGTCCCACCAATGGTGACCCGGCGAGCCCAAGGGAAGTTAACTGAGGACCCTTTTCAGTTACTAGACCCCTTTGCCCTCGATCGCGAATAAAACTCGCAACCACAGATTTCTGCCAGATTACAAAAGTTTTCTGGTACCGACCAAGTTTTGTTAGTTCGTTTTTTAGGAATTAACTGGCTTTAAGATTTAGGAGTACCTCGTCGTGAACGACGATTTAGAAAAAGAAAATACTGATTCATCACGTAGCGCCACTTTTTCAGCTGACCAAGATTCCAAGCAAGCACCGGCTGAGACCAAGTTAGGCACCCCTGCGGTGGCTTTTCAATCGGCAGAAGTCCCACGCACCTTCACTCCTCGCAGTAAAGATGAAGGCCAAGAAGAGCCAGTTAGAAAAAGAAAAATGAGTTTACGTCGACCCCGTAAGGGCGATGATGCAGAAACTTCTTCAGAAGAAGTTGAAACTGTTGATGAGGTACAAAAAAGCGATGAGAACGAAGAAGAAACTCCGGTAACTTTCAAGCGCCGCAGACGACGTCGCAGTAATGAGCCAGATGCGCAAGTGACAGCAGAAGATCCACCAAACACCGTGGTTCGAGTACGTAAACCTCGCGAACGAGAGGCAACTGGCAGAAACTCAACACGTCTAGAGGCAAAGCGGCAAAGAAGGCGCGACAGTCGGGATACCGGTAGACGTCGGGCGCCAGTATTGACCGAGGCAGAGTTTTTAGCACGCCGCGAGGCCGTTGACCGAGTCATGGTGGTTCGTGAAAAAGAAGATCGGATTCAAATTGCTGTTCTAGAAGATGAAATTTTAGTAGAGCACTACGTATCTAGAAATCAATCAGCATCATTAATAGGAAACGTTTATTTAGGAAAAGTACAAAATGTTTTACCAAGCATGGAA
>JALRKC010000075.1 GCA_023254955.1 Candidatus Nanopelagicales bacterium
GTCAACATCATGCACAAGAAGCCTTAGAGCAAGCAGAAGTATTCGGCATTGAGCCCGGTAAAGAAGAAGAAATTTCTCACACCTAACTAAACTTTTTGATTAAGTTTAGTTAGCGGGAACTTTAATTATTTGACCCGGAAAAACTTGACTGCCTGAAATTAAATTCATGGCTTTGATGTCGTAGATAGTTTCCCGAGGATCTTGATTAGGTTTTACAGCCTTTGCAATGGACCAAAGAGTATCGCCAGGGGAAACGACAACTTCAATTACAGAGGCTGAGCTAGAGGTGTTCGAGGCTTCAGCTCCACTGGTAGCGAGCGTAAAAAGGCCAGCAAGAAGTACCAAGCCAGCTAATGAGGTTATTGCCAGGCGGCCTTTTCTGGTTAGGCGGATTGGTTGGCTCAAAGCTGCTGCAGTCTGCATTGTTCTCGTGCCTCTCTTTGTTCGAACACTTGTACTAATGTAACACAGGGGTCTGACAAATCCCGACTCGACTCGAACAGGTGTTTGAAACATCTGTTCGAATTTGGTAGGTTTTAACCTATGAGCAAAGACAAAGTGACCCAAAATCCAGATTCCACCTCTGATTCAGACGGTTTAACCGACCGGCAAAGGAGAATTCTGGAGGTAATCCAAGAGGCCGTTAGAGATCGAGGCTTTCCCCCAACAATTCGTGAAATCGGTGAGGCATGTGGCTTAACTAGTCCAAGTTCAGTGTCACACCAGCTAGCAACTTTAGAAAAAAAGGGTTACTTAAAGCGGGACCCTAAAAGCCCAAGGGCAATTGATGTAGTTCTTCCAGATTCAGACTTCTCCCCGGCACATGAACTACCTACTGCCGCCTACGTCCCCCTAGTAGGCCAAATTGCAGCAGGTGGCCCGATATTGGCTCAAGAATCAATTGAATCAATTTATGCCTTGCCTAAAGAAATTGTTGGCAACGGTGAAACTTTCATGTTAAAAGTAGTCGGAGATTCCATGATCGATGCCGCAATTTGTCATGGTGATTTAGTCGTCGTTCAAAAGCAACCTGATGCTGATAACGGTGATATCGTCGCAGCTTTACTAGATGATGAAGCAACGGTTAAAACTCTTAAGCGCAAAGATGGTCACGTTTGGTTGATGCCGCAAAATCCTGACTATCAGCCGATTAATGGCGATCAAGCCCGCATTATGGGAAAGGTCGTTGCAGTAATTCGTAAGATCTAAATTTTCTCTAGATCGCGCTAGTATGGCGCAAATGACTGATACTTGCGTAATTCTTGGCGCTGGGCACAATGGTTTGGCGGCAGCTTGTTATTTGGCTCAAGCTGGCATGCAAGTAACAGTGCTTGAAAAAAATTCAGTCTATGGTGGCGCAGCAATTAGTTCCGAAGTTTTTCCTGGAGTTAAAGCTAAACTCTCTCGCTACTCATACTTAGTGGCATTACTTCCTTCTCAAATTAGAGAAGAGCTCGGTTTAAACGTGGAGTTACTCTCAAGAAATGTTTCTTCATTTACCCCAGAGGGCCGAAGGGGCTTACTTGTTGAAAGAACCCCAGGCCAAGTCACTCGTGAATCGTTTATTGAATTCACCGGCAGTGATGAAGATTTTGAAAACTGGCTTAAGTTTTACTCTAGAGTTGAAAAAATAGCTCAATTACTATCTCCGACTTTACTTAGACCATTGATGAGCGAATTAGAAATAAAAGCCTTAGTTGATCAGGTAGATGAATTTGCCTTTAGAGACTTTTTTACTCAGCCAATTGGCAAAACAATTGATGAGAACTTTATTTCAGATACCGTTAAGGGCATTGTGCTAACTGATGCGCTAATTGGCACTTTCACAGATGGCTTTGATCAAGAACTGCTAGGAAATAGATGTTTTTTGTACCACTTGATCGGAGATGGCACTGGGGAATGGAAGGTGCCAAAAGGGGGCATGGGGGCGGTCACTGATGCGCTTTATCAAAAGGCGATTTCTTTAGGGGTAAAAATAATTTTGGATGCTCAAGTAACCGCAGTTGAAATGACCCAAGACGCGGTTGAGGTTGTGTATCAAGACGGAAAGCGATTAGTGGCAGATTATGCAGTGAGCAATATTGCCCCAAGTAAATTAGCAAAACTCAGAGCAGTTAATTATGAAAAATCCCAACCTGATGGTTCACAAATTAAAATGAATCTCTTACTTAAAAAACTCCCCCGCTTAAAGTCTGGCCATGACCCGAAACAAGCTTTTGCCGGAACTTTCCATATCAATGAAAGCTTAAGTGAGATTAAGAAAGCTTTTAAGCAAGCAAATTCAGGGCAAATTCCAGATACCTTGCCAGCTGAAATTTATTGCCACACCCTCACCGATAACTCCATTCTTTCAAATGAACTTAATAATGCAGGTTTTCATACGATTACCTTATTCGGCTTGATGATGAAGGCCTCATTATTTGATGATGATGCTCAAGCCAAGAAAAAATCGGTTAGAAATAAGTATCTCGCACAGATAAATGAATTCCTAGATGATGATATTTATGATTGTTTAGCATCCGATAAAAAGGGCGAACTGTGTGTAGAACTTAAAACCCCGCAAGACATTGAAGAAAGTGTTGGATTACCCCGCGGTCACATCTTTCATGAGGATCTTCAGTGGCCATTTGCCGAAACCAAAAGCGAAGTTGGCACTTGGGGCACTGAAACCGATCACCCGAGGCTATATATGGCATCTAGCGCGGCTAAACGTGGCGGCGGTGTGAGCGCAATTACTGGCAGAAATGCCGCGATGGCACTTTTGCAAAGTCGTGAGAACTAGAAAACTTAGATAAAATAAAAACATGCTTTATGTAATCATCGGATTGTTAGCCTTGATGGCGGTCTCGTTTGCTATTACCGTGTTTTTTTATCGCCGTCGCCAGAATCCTGGTTTTGAATACTACTTCGTTTTAATGATTTTAATAATCGTGTTTGCCGTAATGTTCTTTCTTATCTTTGGAATTCTCTTACAGCGCGCAAGCTCCTAGTGAGAATGCCTTGGAACATCCGAGCCGCTAGATCCGATTAAGAAGTCAAGATCCACGCCCTGGTCAGCGCCGTTTACGTGATCGACGTAAATCTTCGCCCAGCCGCGAGCAACTTGTGCTGGCTTTGGAGTGTATTC
>JALRKC010000076.1 GCA_023254955.1 Candidatus Nanopelagicales bacterium
ACCTATTGGTAAAATAATTAAACTGTCTCTAACCAAGCTAATCGATGTGCTCGCGGGAGTAAACCCATTATCATTTGCGCCATTTATAGCTGCAAAGCCAAAAGCAATTGCTACTACGGCTTGACCAAATAGTTTAGTTCGTGCCCTAATTCCTCTACTGTTTTGTTTGTAAATCTTTAAATAGTCATCAACAAAACCAACTAGTGCGAGGCCGGCCATCAGCAATAAAGCCAAAAGCTCGCCAAACGTATAGATGAGCCGCAACATAACCAATTACCGTACCGCCCAAAATGGCCAGACCTCCCATAGAGGGAGTTCCCATTTTGTCTTGATGCGCCGGGTAATTAATTCCGTTTTCGCTAACTCTTATAGCTTGGGTCCTACCGCGGCGTTGCAGGGTTTTGATTAAAAGTGGAGTGAAAAAAAGCGTGAAGATCATTCCGACCACTCCAGCCAGAATTATTAATCTCATGCTTCACCCTTAAATTCAATTAAAGCTTGGGCAACTTCTTCTAACGCTATTGCTCGAGATGCTTTAAGCAAAATCACGTCATGAGGCTTGATTAATTCTTTCGCATAACTAGCTAAAGCTTGGTTATTTTCAAGAAGAGTCGCCTCCCCTAACCAGGTATCAACTGCACGGGCCCCGCTAATTAAGCCTTTCGCACCCTCACCCACCACTAAGAGTTGGTCAATATTTAACTTGGCAACGAGATGCCCAATTTCCTCGTGAAATTGCTCATGTTTTTCTCCGAGTTCTCGCATTTCACCGAGGATAGCAATTTTTCTTTTTCCTGTACCAATTTTTTCAAGCGCAACCAGGGCCGCATTCATGGATTCTGGATTTGCATTATAAGAATCATTCAATAACAAAATTTCATCTTGCAATTGCACCAGTTGCATTCTTAAGGGGCTCGTAGCTGTCGCTAAGCTCAGTAGTTCAGCAATTTTTGATAATTCTATATCTTCCAACAAGTACGGAGCTGTTGCGGCTAGCGCGTTTAAAACATTGTGTTCACCGGTTAATTGCAATCTGACCTTAGCCTCATGCCCCCTAAAACACATGGTAAAAGAAGGGCGACCTAACTCATCTAAGTCAATGTCTTTAGCAAATAAGTCAGCATTTTGTGTGGTTCCTACGGTAAAAATTTTAGCTTTCGTTAAAGTTTTTAAAATTTTGGTATTTTTATCATCAAGATTCAATATCGCCCAATCGTGCGCGGTTAAATCTTTAATTATTTCTGCTTTGGTATTTCTTAAATTTTGCAATGAACCAAAAATTTCCAGATGAGCCGTTCCAATATGAGTGATAATCGAGTAATTAGGCTTAGCGATATCAGTTAGATATTTTATATTTCCAGTGTGCCGGGCGCCCATCTCTAATATTAATAACTTAGTTTTTTCATTGCATCGAAAAACGGTCAAGGGTAAGCCAATTTCATTATTTGAGCTTTGGTGAGTAAAAACGCTTTCGCCTATTAATTTACTCATTTGCGCAATTAAGTCTTTAGTGGTGGTTTTGCCGCTAGATCCAGTAATCGCAATTGTTTTTAAATTAGTTAACTCTCGGTGAAGATATTTTGCCAATTTTGCCATTGCCCAAATACCAGGCTGTGAAAAGTTTTCTGGGGCATTAGAAGTTTCCTTGACTAATAACTGGGGCACCCCAGAGAGTCTTTTTGTAACCACCACCGCCACTGCCCCTGCTTGAATTGCAGCCTGGGCAAAATCATGACCATCTTGTCGATCACCTTTAATGGCTACAAAAAGATCACCCGGTTTAACGTTTCGCGAATCTATGACTATTTGTCCTGAGAAGTCAATTTCTGAATCAAGATTTATTACTTCAGCAGCGATGACTTCAGCGAGGGCTTTGATTTTAATTTTTATCATGTACTCGCCGAATCGTTTAATGCTTGGTAAAGCACTTCAGAATCAGAGAAGGGGTAATGTTTCTCGCCAATTTCTTGATATGTTTCATGACCTTTACCAAGTACCACTACGGTGTCCAGCGCAGTGCTGTTATTTGCCGCATAAAAAATCGCCTCTTTGCGATCAGAGATCTCTACTACGTTTGAGTGATCTTTGATGCCGGCTAATAACTCAGCTCGGATTGCCTTTGGGTCTTCAAATCTTGGATTGTCATCAGTGATCACTAGCAAATCTGCATCTCGTGCCGCTTCACTCATTAGTTTGCGCTTGCTGGCATCTCTGTTTCCTCCAGCACCTAAAACTGCAATGACTCTTCCATTAGTTTGCCCTCTTAACGTTGAGATAACGGCAGTAATAGCCTCTGGAGTATGGGCGTAATCGACTACTCCTAAAGCTTTGCCTGGAATTAATATTGGCTCCATGCGACCTGGAATATGCGCTTTCCTTAGTCCCTTAATAAATTCTTCAACGGAAATTCCCAGATTTTGAGTTAACGCAAGAGCTAACGCAGCATTAAATGCATTAAACGCCCCAGCAAACTCTAATTTAATTTCAAACTTTTCACCTTTAGGTGTTGCGATATTAAAATCTACGTGACCCAATGCTGGACTAATATCTTCTAAAATCCAATTCGCATAACTTTGAGTTCCGATAGTTGTTTTTGGAATATCAACTTCTGCCGCTAGGCGCTGTCCCCACTTATCTTGTAGGCAAATTGCGGAAAACGAACTATATTTTTTTGAAAAAAGCTTTTGTTTTGCTTTAAAATAAGCCTCCATATTGCCATGAAAATCTAAATGATCCTGACTTAAATTTGTAAAGCCAACAGCCTCAAATCTGGTGCCACCTACTCGATCCAGGGCCAGCGCGTGACTAGATACCTCCATGACAACTGCCGACATACCTTGCTCAAGTGCCAATGCCAACATTGCTTGTAAGTGTGGAGCCTCGGGCGTCGTGCGAGTTGAGTCAAAACTCAAATCGCCAATTTTAATACCAGCAGTTCCGAACAGACCAGTTTTTATCCCAGCACTTGTTAATCCAGAATTTAAGAGCCAACTCGTTGTTGTTTTTCCATTAGTGCCAGTTATTCCAAAGATCTTTAGCTTTGTAGAAGGATCGCCATAAATTTTTGAAGAAATATCTCCTAATTTTTTGCGAAGATTAGCTATTGTCAATACCGGCACC
>JALRKC010000077.1 GCA_023254955.1 Candidatus Nanopelagicales bacterium
AGTGGATTCCTTGGGAACAAAGACTGCAAGATGGAGATTTAGGTGTAGGAGATGTTTTACCCACAGCTGCAGATGATGCGAGATTAGTTGCAGGATTTTCTCAAGTTGAGGGTTTGTTTGATGAAACTGCTACTCCCTTTGGTTGGGAAGTGGGAGTTGGCAGAAAACGCGTACTTTCAGAAATTGGGCGAGAGCAAGCAATTAATCGTTGGTATGGATCAACTCACGGGCCAAATACTCCGATGGCTGAGTTAGCAAATGATAAATGCTTTAGTTGCGGGTTTTATGTTCCTTTAAGTGGTGCTTTAGGAAGAATGTTTGGAGTTTGTGCAAATTCGTATGCACAAGATGATGGGAAGGTTGTCTCACTAGATCATGGCTGTGGTGGTCATTCTGAAGTAGTTTCGGAAACTAAATCAGTAGCGACGGGGACAACGGTTGTCGATGAGTCCGGATTTTTATTGCCAGATGAAGTAGTAGATGATTTGGTAGAAGAGCAAGATTTAGAAGACGCAGATTTAAGCGAAGTTGATGAATTCGCTCACGATGAGCATGACATCGAAGACGATGAAGAAGAAATTGAAGATGAACTAGATGAGGAAGAAGCTCACCGCTTAGAGATTTTGGACGAAGTACTTAATAAAGAAGAGGATTAAGCGCTTTTTTGCTTTCTTTTTAGCATTACCCAGTAGCCCATAAACCCAAGAATTACTCCCGCTAAAGAAACTTGCAGCCAGAAAAGAGCGGTTTCATGACCTTGGACAAAGAAGCTATATGAAAAAAGTAAAAAGAAGAGGCTAAAAATTGAGATTCCAACCTTTAGCTCATTTAGGCCGTCGGTATGGATGGGTTTTAGCTCCTTCATGCTTTAAATGTTAGCGGACTAAGATTTGGTTATGTCTGAGCGCACAAGAAGAATCGTCACGCTAATAGTTTTATTTGGAATGGTGCTTTCAGTATTTATAGCCGCTATTTAATATAGGTCTTTAACTAGATGGGCATCTGGCTTAAGTAAATCTTCTGGATTGATATTTAGCGCAAAGGCGATTGCCCAGATGTTATCTAATGATGGTGAAAACAAACCATTTTCTAGCCGAGAGATAGTTTTACGATCTAATTCAGTTTTTTCAGCTAATTCTTCTTGGGTGAGATTTCTTAGCCGTCGATAATTTCTAACCGCTTTTCCGAAAGCCCTCCGCTTAAGTCGGATTTTCGAATTAGCTCTTTCACCCATCTATGAATTTTGAAATAAAAACTATAAAAAGTCTGTACCACAATTGGTACATTAGTGAATTTGTGAAACCACCCAGTCAATTGCGGCAGTCAGAGTTTGGATGTCACGTAGTTCAATTGCAGGAAATGTCGCAATACGAAGCTGATTCCTACCTAATTTTCGATACGGTTCTACGTCAACTATTCCATTAGCGCGAAGTACTTTGGCAACTAAATCTGCTTCTATTTCTTTAGCAAAATCAATGGTGGCAATAACTGTGCTTCTTAAGCTTTTGTCTTGAACAAATGGTGATAAATAAGCCTTATTTTCTGCCCACTGATAAAGATGATCTGACGAAGCTTTTGACCTAGCAGCGGTCCACTTGATTCCACCGTTTTGATTGAACCAGTCAACTTGTTCGCGCATTAAGAAAATAGTTGAAAGGCTCGGTGTGTTATAGGTTTGATCTAATCGAGAATTTTCTAAAGCAATTGATAAATCTAAAATTGGCGGAATATAGCGATTACTTTGTTTCACTTTTTCAATTTGCTCAACTAATTTTGGGCTTGCTAAAGCAACAAATAATCCACCTTCGGAGCCAAATGATTTTTGTGGGGCAAAGTAATAGCAATCAAATTCCTCTGGAGCAACTAAAGCTCCAGCTGCGGCGCTCGTGGCATCAATTAGAAATAAGCCTTGGTCACTTGCTCGCTCAACAGGCTTCATCACGCCAGTGCTGGTCTCGTTGTGAGGAGTGGCATAGATATCAAAATCTGAACTTGGTAAAAAATCTGGTGCTGTGCCTGGATCGGATTTGATCACTTCTATTGAATTGAGGTGAGTTGCAGCTTTAGCGCTGGCAGCAAATTTGGCTCCAAATTCGCCAAACGATAAAAATTGGGCGTTGGCTTGAATGATTGAAAAAACAGCTGCATCCCAAAATAAGGTCGATCCGCCATTTCCCAGGATGATTTCATAATCATCAGGAAGTTGAAAAAACTCCCGTAAGCCTTGTCTTAGTTTTGCTACTTCATTTTTAACGGGTTTTTGACGGTGAGAAGTTCCTAGATAAAACTTATTCTGATTAGCAAGTGCAGATAATTGTTCTTGCCTAACTTTGCTAGGACCAGCACCAAAGCGTCCGTCTTTGGGAATTAATTCACTTGGCAGTTTTAAGTTTTGAGGATCGACGGTCAAATCAAACCTCTATTTTTGATAAAGCGCTGGCGAAAATCCGGCAACTGCTTCTGGCTTTCTTGGGCCTTCGCCAATGTAGCGAGCAGCTGGTCTAACTAGCCGAGCAGTTTTCTTTTGTTCAAGAATGTGTGCACTCCAGCCGGCAAGGCGAGCGCAGGTAAACATCGAAGTGAACATGCTGGCAGGAACTTGTGCGTAATCAAGCACAATTGCCGCCCAGAATTCAACATTAGTTTCGATGACCCGGTCTGGCCTACGAGACTTTAATTCGGCAAGTGCCGCTTTTTCTAAAGCTTCAGCAACTTCGTAGCGAGGAGCAGATAATTCTCTTGCGGTTTTTCTTAGAACACGAGCGCGAGGATCTTCAGCTCGATAAACCCGGTGACCAAAACCCATCAAGCGTTCGCCTGAGTCAAGTAAATTCTTTACATATTTTTCTGGGTCACCATTTTTTTCAATTTCTTCAATCATGTGAAGTACCCGGCTCGGTGCACCACCGTGCAAGGGGCCGCTCATAGCTCCAATGGCACCACTAATTGCTGCGGCAACATCGGCGCCAGTTGAAGCAATAACACGACCAGTAAATGTAGAGGCATTCATTCCGTGTTCGGCAGCAGAAACAAAATAAGCATCTACTGCTTTTACATGCTTTGGATCTGGCTCACCGCGCCAGCGCTTCATAAATCT
>JALRKC010000078.1:0-291 GCA_023254955.1 Candidatus Nanopelagicales bacterium
AAAGCTCTAAGCACTCCATAGGCGATTGAGCCTTTGCGTTCTTTTTCAACAGGGAATTCTTCTTTAAGGGTTTTCTTTAGCTTGAAATAAATGATGAATTCATCGGTGATTGTGGCAAACATTAGGGCGATCCAAGATATATATACAAATTGTTGAACTTGAGCGATCGGAACTAGTGAAAACATTAAAACTACGACGGCAATCGGTAAGAACAATTCGCCAACAGATCTGCGTGAATCAATTAGGGTTCGAGCTCTTTTTCTAACAGGCCCGCGATCACGAAGTGGCATG
>JALRKC010000078.1:301-3021 GCA_023254955.1 Candidatus Nanopelagicales bacterium
CGCCTTGTTATCTTTGGGCACCTTTAGCGCTTGCTTACGCTTCGCTTCGGCTTCTTTTCTTTTGGGAGTGGGCTGATCTTTCATAGGTTTGACTATATCTATAAGTAAATATCTATTTAGCGGGAAGCGCCAGCATTTGATCTAGCGCAACCTTGGCCCATTTAGCAGTATCTGGGTCTACTTTGATTTGATTTACTACTTTTCCAGAAACTAGGTTTTCTAAAGATGACACCAAATGCGGTAAGTCAATTCGATTCATAGTAGAGCAGTAGCAAATAGTTTTATCGAGAAACATAATCTTCTTATCAGGATTTTCTGTCGCTAACCTTCTGACAAGATTTAACTCAGTACCTACCGCCCAAGCAGATCCACTTGGGGCCGCCTTAATGGTCTTGATGATTGATTCGGTGGAGCCAATTTGATCGGCAGCCTTAACAACTTCATGCACACATTCAGGATGTACTAAAACATTTACACCAGGGACTTTTGCTCGCACATCATTAACTGAATCGAGGGTGAATCTGCCATGCACAGAGCAATGGCCTTTCCAAAGAATAACTTTGGCATTCATTAATTCGATATCAGTCAATCCACCTTTAGGTTTCAAGGGGTCGTACAATACACAATCAGAAAGTGAAAGACCCATTTTCAAAACTGCAGTATTTCTACCTAGGTGTTGATCAGGTAAAAATAAAATTCTCTCTCCCTTTTCAAGGGCCCAGTTCATTGCACGCTCGGCATTAGATGAGGTGCAAACCGTTCCACCATTTCTGCCAGTAAATGCTTTGATGGCAGCCGTGGAATTCATATAAACCACCGGAACAGTGCTTTTTGCAATTCCGATGTTTTCTAATTCTGACCAACACTTTTCTACTTGATCGATGGCAGCCATATCAGCCATGGAGCAACCTGCAGCAAGGTCGGGCAAAATCACTTTCTGCTCATCAGAAGTGAGTATGTCTGCGCTTTCTGCCATAAAGTGAACGCCGCAAAAAACTATGTAGTCAGCTTCTGGCTTTGCTGCAGCATCTTTAGCTAATTTGAAAGAATCTCCGGTGCTATCGGCAAACTGAATTACTTCATCTCTTTGATAATGGTGACCGAGAATAAAAACCTTGTCGCCTAATTTTTCTTTCGCGTCAAGAGCGCGAGCTACCAAAGAGGCATCCGAAGCAGGCGGCAAAACTCCTGGGCATTCAACACCACGCTCAGAGTCAGCATCTTTTAATTGACCAAGCAAATAAAGCAGTGGGCTTGGCTCTGGTTCGGTCCAGGTTGAGGTTGACATAGGTATATCGTCCCACGACTGGCTAACCTTTGCGATGTGCGCATCATTATTGCCCCCGACTCTTTCACTGGGACACTAACCTCAGAGCAAGCTGCTGATGCCATTTTTCAAGGATGGCAAAAAACCGATCCAACAGCAGAATTCTTTTTAGTCCCAATGTCAGATGGTGGGCCTGGCTTTATTTCCGCCTTGCAAATGTCCCTTCAAGGGGTTATCGAGCAAATAGCGATTCAGAATTTAATTGGCGAAAAAATTCAAGCTCCTATTTTGTTTAAAGATGAGATCTGTTTTATTGAATCGGCAAAAGTAGTTGGGCCAGAATTTTTGGACCCGGCGAATCGAAATCCGCTGAGCTATAGCTCTTATGGCATTGGGGAATTAATTAAGTACGCAGCAAAGCGGGGAGCTAAAAAAATTGTGGTGGGGGTGGGCGGCACTGCCAGTATCGACGGCGGTGAAGGTTTGCTTGGTGCAATTTTTGAAGGAGAAATTGATCTTAAGAACCCGCCAAAGTGGATTAGGGAAGTCGAACTAATTGCAGCTACCGACGTTGAGGTGCCGCTGTTGGGGCCAAGGGGTGCAGTAAGAGGCTTTGGGATTCAAAAGGGATTAAAAGAAGCAGATTTCGAAAGTGCAGAATTGATAATGGAAGAAATGGTGAAAAAATTCGGCCGAAGATTTGACGGTAAAGACCCAAGCCTAATTCTTGGCGCTGGAGCTGGCGGCGGAATTGGCTATGGGCTCTTAGCACTTGGCGCCAAGCGCCAGAGTGGATTGGAAATAGTTTTTGAAGTTACTAAATTAGAAGAAAAATTGAGTAAAGCAGATTTATTGGTTACAGGTGAGGGTTCTCTAGATTGGCAAACTTTAACTGGCAAGGTTATTGTCGGCCTGGCACAAAAAGCGCAAAAATATGGCGTGGCAACAATCGCGCTGGCTGGGCGAGTCAAAGCTGGAAAGCGGGAACTGGCGGCTGCGGGAATAGTTGGAGCCTATGGTTGCGTTGAAGAAAATGAACCAGTGCCACAAAACCCTTTTGAATCGCTTTGCGCCTTGGCCGAGCGCCTGGGCAAGACATGGAGCACTTGAGATGGCACAATGGTCGATGGAAGGAGTGCAATGAGCAACGAAGAAGCAGCAGTAAAAGAAGGCGTAGTTTTAACCGAGGTTGCAGCGACCAAGGTTAAGAATTTGTTGGAGCAAGAAGGTCGCGATGACTTGGCACTCCGTATTGCAGTTCAACCCGGTGGTTGCTCTGGGCTTAAGTATCAATTGTTTTTTGATGACCGCGCACTAGATGGAGATGCGGCACAAGATTTTGGTGGAGTTAAGGTCGTCGTCGACAAAATGAGCACACCTTATTTAAATGGTGCAGTTATCGACTTCGTGGACACAATCGAAAAGCAAGGTTTCACCATCGATAATCCAAACG
>JALRKC010000079.1 GCA_023254955.1 Candidatus Nanopelagicales bacterium
AGATAACTGTGGCCGGGCCGGTTTGTGAAGAATCAGCAATAGTGTCAACTGGCGTGCGATTGGTTTCAGTGAAATAACCCGTCAAGAGTTGAATTAAGGCAGCAAGCACAATGCCAATTAGCACCGCACCAATTGCAATAAATCTTGGATTAATCGCATCCATTTCAGCGCTTGTTAGGCCAAGTCGTTCAGCAACATAAGCCGCATCAGCTAATTGAGAAAAAGTGCTGGGTAGGACATAGAACGAAACCAGTGACACTAGAACTGCACTTGCCGCGGCAGAAATAAAGAAGCCTCGGTTAATTGCGTTCATTGCGTTCTTATCGCTCTTACGCGGGCTGACGGCAAAGATACCGATGATTGCGGTCAACACACCTATTGCCGGAATAACTAGTGGGAAGACCAAGCCCAACGAACCAAGGGCGGCTTTACCCAAAATTAAAGCAGCTACCAAAGTAACTGCATAAGACTCAAACAAATCTGCAGCCATACCAGCACAGTCACCAACGTTGTCACCAACGTTGTCTGCGATGGTTGCTGCGTTCCGAGGATCATCCTCTGGAATTCCTTGTTCAACTTTTCCAACTAGGTCAGCGCCAACGTCAGCTGCCTTAGTGAAAATACCGCCACCAACACGCATGAACATGGCAAGCAAAGCGGCACCAAAACCAAAGCCTTCAAGAACTCTTGGAGCTTCACCTGAGTGAACTAAAACTACAATTGCCGCGCCAAGCAAACCTAAGCCAACTGTGGTCATACCAGCAACGCCACCAGTACGGAAGGCAATCTGTGTTGCAGCTTGTTCATCGCCATCTTTAGCGGCAGCGGCTACGCGTACGTTTCCTCTAACGGCTAACCACATTCCTAGATAACCAGTGAAAGCACTAAATAGTGCACCAATTAAAAAGAAGACTGATCGACCAATTCGCTCAGCTTGAGAGTTTGCGGGCAATATAAACAGTAAGAAAAATACGATTACAACGAAAACACCTAGTGTTTTAAATTGTCTAGCAAGATAAGCCGAAGCGCCTTCTTGAACAGCGGCGGCAATCTCTTGCATTTTTGCGGTTCCTTGACCAGCCGATAACACTTGGCGAACAAAGACTGCTGCAACAATCAAAGCAGCAATGGAAATCGCAGCTACTAATAAAACAGTATTGCGACCTTCAGCCGTCAGTGCGACGTCAGCGGCGCCAGCGGCAATCAAAACTTCGGACACGGTTTGTCTCCCTTAGGGTTCGTTTCTGATGGAGTCTAGACAGCAAGGTGGCCTGACAACCGCCCGGTCCAACCTGACTCGGACTTTAAGGTAACACCCGCCCCATAAAGAACTTAACTAGCCCATCCGGCGCGCGAAGAAATTTTTATAGATTCTTGGGGATTTCCCACGAAAAATAGCCATTGTTGCTGGATTGGATTCAAAGGAAGCGAAATTTCAACCTCAACTCCAATATCGAGAATTTCGCACCTAGTTAGGCGGGCTTGATTTAAAAATGCCATCGCTGCCGCCTTGGGGCACATTTGTTCCTGATCTAGGTACTGGTTAGCAGCAGCTAGCGCTGCTTGATCAGCGATGGCTCCAGCTTGTCTGTGTTTTTGTAAAACTGACCCATAAACAATTACCGTGCTTGTCAGAGTTAATAAAAGAAACACCATGGCAATTAATAAAATTGACATTACGCCGTTTTCATTTTTTAAGTATTTCATTTACCAAGTGCTTTCTAAATATGTTTCAACTGAAGATTTAATTCTTGGTAAATAGCGAATTGCTTTTGGATTTTCTGGGCCAAGTACTTCAACTAGTGCAGTCTCTAATCCATAAGAAATATTTACCGTGCTACCTGGTGCTAAAACTTCAACTGCATTAACGACTACAGCTTGAGATTCACCGCGAGAAACTAATCGAGCAGCTGTTCTTGCTGCATCAGTAATCATTAAAGCATTCGACACGTAACTAATCATAAAAATTGCAAGTACTGCAAAACTACTAAAAGTTGTCAAGCTAATCGCAGTTTCCGCTGTAACTACGCCTGAATTATTTTTAATAGGGCGCAACATGAAAAAAAATTTTTTTAAATTACGCCCTAAATTTTTCATCTTAAAAAACTATCCTTAAACCAAATCGCACTAAATCTGCTAACAAGGCTTGTACAGATGGGCTGGTAATCAATTTATATAAAACTCCACCCATACTGCAGGCAGCGGCCGTAGCTACTGCGTATTCAGCCGTAGTTGCACCTTGAACATTGCAAAGTACTTTGAGTAACTGATCTTTCATTTTTCCCCTTAATTTTTTTGACGCTTTTTGCGTAGTACTACTTTGCGCTTTTTAAAAAAATTTTTCTAGTCTCGAATAAAAACTGTGGATAAAGCCATTTGTGGATATTAATTAAAAAAATTTCCTAGCATGGAAGCGAGGAGTGGAATGATTGTCAATAAGACAAACGTGGGTAAAAAACAAATGCCTAAAGGCGCCAGCATCCATACTTCGGCTTTTTTTATTGCCGTCATAATTTGCAATTTGTGCTTGGTGTGAAAGATTTCAACTCTATTTTGTAGTGCAATAGCTACTTGATTGCCGTCATCTACGCTGGAGCGTAAAAACTTCAGATTCTTTAGTAAAAAATCATCTTCTTGCTCGCCGCTGACTCCCTGTAGGAGCGCTAAATATTTTCTTGCTTGTTCTTCTGGTAGGTAACTTAAGCCGGCATTAATAGCGAGATTGGGAGCTACACCTGCTATCAGCGAGCTCGAAATAATGCTCAGCACCATTGCCTGATCGATTTGGGTTGGTGACTTAAGCGCCAAACTCTTTATTTCGCGATCTAACTCTTGAATTTTTAGATTTCGCAATCTTGACCCAATTTGGTTTTTTAGTAAAAAAATCGCAGAAAATACCAAGATTAAAATCAAATACCAACTCATAGCTGTCGCTTAACTTTGTTGG
>JALRKC010000007.1 GCA_023254955.1 Candidatus Nanopelagicales bacterium
ATTCAATTGACCCGAAGTTGGATAAGTGGCAACCCCAGATATTTTTATTAGTTCAGCGCCACGAGCTTCACCGATAGTATTAAAAAGTGGCCCGGGTGAAAGTCTGACAAACGGTACCGGAACCAAGGCGATAAGTGTAAAAGTTGCTAACACTACGACTACTTTTCGAAATTGGCTCAAATTCATTTACTTAAGTTTTGGCCGATCTTGAGTTTTATCAGGAGTCCTAAGTGGAACCTGCCGTTCCATGGCCGCCCTAAATTCATACAAACCTTGCATTCCTTTCTGGGCATCAGCAGGCTTTCGTGGTCTAACAATCCAGACCACATATAAAGTAGCTATTAAGCCCGCAAAAACCGGAATAAGTAGCCAAGCCAAGGTTTGCATAGGTAAAGACTACGACCCCGCGCGGTAATGATTGTTGAAGGTGGTTAGCAATAGATCCGCAAGAGATTGGACGTTTACTAAGCCAGTTGGGTGCAATGATGCAAGCTGGTGCAAACCAAGGCGCCGGTTTTGAAGGTGCTAAACAGATTGCTCGAAACCTAGTAGTTCAAGCGGGAGATGCCAGCGTAAGTGAAAATGAAAAAACTGCAACTAATAAAGCAGTCTCATTAGCTCAAACTTGGCTTGATGCGGTAACCAGTTTTCCAGCGCACACCACCCAAAGTTTTGCTTGGTCGCGCAGTGAATGGATCGAAACCACTATGCCAATCTGGCAACGCTTGGTTGAACCAATCGCTAAGAAAGTTCAAGGAAACTTAGGCACAAATTTAGAAGGATTAGTTCAAGGCGAAGGGCTGCCACCAGAAATGATGGCGATGATCACCCCCATGATGGAAGCATTAAAACCAATGTCGACCGCCATGTTTAATATGCAAGTTGGTAACGGAATTGGCGAATTAGCAAAAGATGTTTTATCTTCAAATGAAATAGGCCTTCCACTAACAAACTTCTTAATTCCAGCACTTTTACCCAGAAACATTAGAGAGTTTGCCCAAGGAATTAATTTAGAAGAATCAGAAGTGCTTCTATTCTTGAGCATTCGAGAGGCTGCCGCCAGTAGATTATTTGCCAACACTGGTTGGCTAGGGCCACGCCTTTTAGGTGCGATTGAAGAATACGCCCAAGGAATTGGCATAAATACTGAAAAAATTAATCAAGCAATGCAAGAAATCGACCCGATGAATCCAGAGAGTTTGCAACAAATTCTGGGGGCTGGTGTTTTTGAAGCGGAACTAACAACGGGTCAAAAAAATGCACTTAATCGAATCGAGTTTCTTTTAGCTCTAATTGAAGGATGGGTTGAGCAAGTAACGCTAACTGCGGCCGAAGGAAAACTCACTAATTTAGTGGCACTAAAAGAAACTATGCGCCGCAGAAGAGCTGCCGGTGGCCCAGCTGAAAAAACTTTTTCTGCGTTGATGGGATTACAATTGCGCCCTAAGTTAAATCGTGAAGCGGCAGACTTTTTTGAAAAATATTCTCAACAAAAATCCAACGAAGAAAGAGATCAACTCTGGTCACACCCTGATCTGCTACCAAGCCCCGAGCAACTAGAAAATGTTGAAGAGTTTATTGCTCAGCAAATGCCACTTGATCTTTCTAAATTAGAAGATCCAGGCAATGACCCTAATTCGTCGAGTGCATCCAAATAGCCTTCCGCCCGCTCTTTTTTCTCAAATAATTTCATAAAGTTATCAAAATCTCTTCCATGATTAGTGCAAATTAAATGAACCAGTTCATGAAGTAAAACATAATCAATTACGTATTCGGGTAAACCTTTAAGGCGGGTTGTTAAATTTATCGTTTGATGCAGTGGATTACAAATCCCCCAGGCACCAGATAATTTTTCGCTCCAATTCACGCTTTTAGGTTGAGCGGCAGAAAATAAATAAGTTGCACTCAAGTACTCGGCGCGTTCCATTAATTCTCTATCTGAATAAAAAGCTCTTGGGTCTATTCGATTTAATCGCTCCTGCAACTCTTCGGCCATTTCTTCAATTTCATAATTTGGCATGCGAAGTGGCGCATAAAGAACTGTGAGGCTACCTTCTCTCACAGCCGCCACCGTTTTCTTGCGGCGCTTGGTGCGGCGCACCTCCATATTTGGTGGCAAATTAATCCTTTTACCCATAAACAAAAGGTTAACTCACACAAGGCGCTTCTTTGGGTTATTACCTGACTTTAAAAAAAGATTTGAATTGCCATTGACCACCTAAAAAACTAGGGTCTAATCTCTAAAGAACAAGGCCACTGAGTTTTGATTTTTGGGGTTTGGGGAAGCTCGAAAAATCGCTCAGTGGCTTTACTCGCAACAACCACATTTTGGGTGAAAGCTGAGCTCTCTTAATTCCATAAAGAAATCCTTTAGATTTATTTCTAGCATCTGATTTCGAAGATCAAATCCACTCTTAGAAATATAGTTATCCAAAATTTGAACAGAAAATCCTGCTGCGAGTTTAAGCAGGTTGGGATTGGTACGTCTTACGGCATGATCAAAACTTAGAGAAATCGCTGGCCATAAGCTATTTAAGTCTTTACGATGAAGAAATAAACAATTAAGACATGAAGTTTCACCGGGTACTACGAGCGGGCCCAGTAAGATTGAATCTCCAACAAAATTAACTGATATATGACCTTGTTGCAAAATCAAGCTAGCAAACCCACTGACAATTGAAAAATCTGCTTTTGAATATCGAGGGTCTGAAGATCTTTGCACTGCACGTTCGAATCCGAAAAGTTTAAAGACTGAAGTAAATGATTCCTGATAATCTAATTCCTCTGAAATTTCCAACTTAAAACTTGAAATAAAATTCTTTCGACTTAGTTCTGGACTTTCCTCGAGCAGAATCTTGTGACTTACCAGATTTGCTACTGCGTTAACCTCAATTTTAGAAAATTTTTTTATACCATTGGCTTCTTGTAATACTGTTCTAGCAAGTGATGAAATACCTTCGACGCGAATCGAGTTTCGAGTATCAATACCAACTTGAATTTGAGTGGGTGTGACCCAAGCTATAGGTATCCCAGGGTTTTTTACCAGTCGCAAACTTCCTGCCTTTTTTGTTTAGTCCATTAAGCAATATTTACCGGCCTTGAGGATATTTTTTCCACAAAAACTCGACTCGCGAGATATCAAATGTCTTGAGATTATGGTTAGGTGAACGAAATTCCTCAGTCAAGTCTCTCGCGAACTACTAAATTGGCCGCACTACCAATGGCGGCTATCGGCCGCGCTGCAATTGGACTTGGCAAACGAATTGGCGGCAAATCCGGCGATTACGTTGCGCAAGAAATGCAAGCGCGCGCTGCTGATCAAATTTTTAGAGTATTAGGTGAATTAAAAGGTGGCGCCATGAAAATGGGCCAAGCCTTGAGCGTATTGGAAGCTGCGCTTCCCGAAGAATACGCTGCACCCTACCGAGAAACCCTAACCAAATTACAAGATTCTGCGCCAGCTATGAGCGCTGAAACCATTCACCAAGTAATCGCAAAAGAGCTTGGCGATGATTGGCGAAAGCGTTTTGTGGAGTTTGATGATGAACCAAAAGCTGCAGCTTCCATTGGTCAAGTTCATAAAGCTATTTGGCGAGATGGCAGAGAAGTCGCGGTAAAAATTCAATACCCGGGTGCTGATACTGCATTGGTAAATGATTTAAACCAGGCAACTGCACTCGCACGAGCTATTGGCGTTTGGATTCCCGGATTAGATGCCAAGCCACTGATTGCTGAAGCGCGCGAACGAGTTGCTGAAGAGTTGGATTATTTACAAGAAGCAGACTTTCAAAAGAAATTTGCTGCGGCTTTTGAAGGTGATGAAGAGTTCGTAATCCCCCATGTGGTTTCAGCTTCACCTCACATCATCGTGAGTGAATGGGTTGATGGAACGCCGCTTTCTAAAGTGATTGCCAATGGCACGCAAAAAGAAAGAAACCATGCGGGTTTGCTGTATCAGAGATTTTTATTATCTGGACCACTGCGCGCAGGTTTGATGCACGCCGATCCACACCCTGGCAATTACCGAATCACTCCCGATGGAAGATTATGTGTTTTTGATTTTGGTGCCGTAGCACAACTGCCAGGTGGGTTTCCTAAATCAACTGCAAAATTACTTTCAATTGCTTTTAAAGGCGATGCCGAGAATGTAATTGGTGCTATGCGTGAAGAAGGCTTCTTAAAACCCACAATCAAAGTAAAGGCAGAGGCAATTATGCAGTATTTAGCTCCCTTTACCGAGCCTGCTGCTGAGGCAGAATTTCAATTTTCTAGAGAATGGCTTCAAAGTGTATTTTCAAAGATCAATAATCCAAAGGATCCAAATTTCAATATTGCTTTTAAATTAAATCTTCCACCTTCTTATTTGTTAATCCACAGAGTCTGGATCGGTACGATTGGAGTGCTTTGCCAGCTCAATGCAAAAATTCCTTCGCGAGGAGAACTCCAGAGGTTTATTCCGGAATTAGAACTGGTTTAAGACTGACTCTAATTCTGTTTTATATAAATCCCATTTTGCTTTAGCAAATGAACTTGGCTCAGATTTTTCGTACCAAGCGTCAACTAAAGCCATCAGCATGGCATCGGTAAATACTAAAAACTCTGGAAGGTTTTCTCTATTTGCAATCTCGCTTCGCTTAGTAAAAGCAGCCTGATAAAGCTCTGTAGGAGTATCTGCGCTACAACGATTACACCGGCCCAGTGTTATTTCAGTTCCAGTAAATAAACCAGACTTACATTTTTTACATTTGACACTGGCTTTTTTAACCGGAGCCAGGTATTCAGGAGTGTTAATCGCAAAATCAGTTTGATCTGCGATGGCCGTAGATTCGAGATTAAGTAGTTTTAAAAATCGACTTTTCGCCCTCAAGGGGCTGGCTTCATCTTTTGCCTTAGCCCAAGAGAGGTGCAAATAGTCTCTGGCTCGAGTAATTGCCACATAAAAGAGTCGCTGCTCTTCTAAGACTTCATCTTCAGTAATTGCTTGCGAGATGGGCAAGATTCCCTCACTTAAACCAATCAAAAAAACATGAGACCATTCCAAACCTTTAGTGGCGTGCATCGTGGCCAGGCTAATTCTGGGCTCGACTCGTTGCTTAAATTCATAACGATCTTCTGCTTGAAGCCAAAATTCAATTGCTTCCGCTTGCAAGGCTTGCTTCAAGATTTCAGCTTGCCAATTAATTCGATAAAGTACTGCGATCTCAGCTGGATTTATCCCGCCAGCTATCAGGTCCCTTATTTTTTTAGCTACAGCTTTTGCCTCTTGCCAATCAGAGTTATACCTCTGTAATAGGACTTCACCCTGACTTTCTTTAGTTACAACCAAGCCTTTAATAGCGGCAGTTGAATTCTTCATTTGTGATAAAACTTTATTCGCGGTATCAACAATTTCTTTGCTTGATCGATAATTTCTGTTCAATTTAAAAACACTAGCGTTAGAAAACTTCTCAGTAAAATGCAATAAATTACCAGGGTTGGCCCCAGCAAATGTGTAAATTGTTTGCGCAGTATCACCTACTACGCAAATTTCTTGACTATTGCCCAGCCATAAATCCAAAAGGTTCTGTTGAAGTGGGTTGACGTCCTGATATTCATCTACTGAAAACCAATTAAAGGTATTTTGTACTCTTTTCGCGATATTTGGATGCTCTTCCATAATCGCAACTAGCAGCAAAAGTGCATCTTCAAAATCTATTTGATTTAATTCATCGTTTTTTTCTAGGTAGGCGCGATAAGCCTCTTGAATACTCCCTTGTGGCAAACTTTCTGGGCCAAGTCTGCTTACTTTGGCTTTTTCAATCTCACTGATGGCGTTTTTTATCTGTTGCGGGTCTTGACTGCCACCAACTTTTTTTAGCGCAGCTTTGACCATTGAGTATTTATCGCTGGTAATTTTTGGTAACTGACCACCCACCACATCTGGCCAAAAAAATTTTAATTGTCTTAAAGCGGCAGAATGAAACGTTCTTACTGCGATATTACGTATTCCTAATTTGGCAAGCCTTAAAGCCATTTCGTCAGCAGCTCTAGTGGTGAAGGTAAGTGCCAAAATATTTTTTGGGTTTACGATTTTCTTATCAACTGCATAAGCAATTCTTCTGGTGAGAACTCGAGTTTTACCTGATCCGGCACCTGCATAAATCGCCACAGCACCACTGGTGGTGGTAACCGCAGCTCGCTGCGCTTCGTCTAGCTGAGATAAAAGATCTTCTTGCATTAATTCCTAAACCACTCTCGGGGAATCTCTTTGCCATACCAGTCAGCAATTAAGCGACTAGCTATTGAAACTCTAGGAGGCAGCTTTAATGACCCATCTTGGCAAGCAATTTCAAATTCATCCCGGGTAAACCATTGCGCCTCTACTATTTCTTCTTCATCGACCTTAATCAAATTATTTATTGCCTGAGCTCGATAGCCCAGCATCAAAGAATGCGGAAAGGGCCATGGTTGGCTACCTAAATATTCAATACTTGTTGGGTCAATATCTATTCCCGACTCTTCTTTGATCTCTCGCACTAATGCAGATTCGGCTGACTCGCCTGCCTCAACAAATCCGGCTAACGTGCTCATCCAGCCTGGTTGCCAATCAATTCTTCTAGCCAAAAGAGCTCGGTCTCTTTCGTCGCAGACTAAACAAATTACTGCCGGATCAGTCCTAGGAAACGTTTGATGTTGATTAGGGCAAATCCGCGACCATCCGTTTGTATTCGCGACTGTTTTTTTACCACACTCCGCACAATATTGATATTTGTGATGCCAGGCGCTTAAAGCTGCAGCGGTAGTTGCTATTCCCACCTCAAGATCATCTAAATCTGCACCAATATCTCGTAAATTTTTCCAAGCATTAATCTCTGATAATTCGCTTTCTAAAATTTTTATTGAATATTTTTTACCGCGAAACTCGCCAACAAAAACATCAATACCTTGAGTGGTTTCTAGAGACTGAAAGAATTTTAGGCTTACGCCCTTTTCACTTACTTCAACAGGAAGATTTCCTGACCAAACTGGCAAAGTTAATGAGTCGGTTACTTCAAGACTCATTGCTCGCTCATCATGGGTAATAACATTTCGTGAGAGCGCTAAATCTTGTAGTAATTTTCTTTCTGGCATGGGGCTAAGCCTAGGCGTTAATAAAGAGCTCTTCAATTTCGGCCAAATTAGGTAAATAATCTGGCTCAACTTTCTCTAGCGAGGGCAAGTAGACAAATGCTGCTGAAATGTCAGCTAAATCCGTGGCAAAACGATTAAACCAAGCTAAGCGATAGATAGCGAGTTGAAGTGGATTAGAGTTCTCTTTTTGGCCTGTCTTCCAATCGACTATTAAAATTTTGTTTTCAATTTTAAAAACAGCGTCTACTCGACCTTTGATAAATCGATTCGCAATTTTAATGTCAAAATCCCACTCAACTTCAAGCGGTTTTAGTTGCGCCCAAGATGAGTTCTTAAAATTCTCTTGCATCAGCCTTAACTCAGTCTCGTCAAGTAAATCTTGCGCATCTGCTCCAGGTAGATCGTATGGATCCCACAAGCCAGATTGCTTGTAGAAATTTTCTACCCAAAGATGAAACTGGGTCCCTCTTTTCGTCTGAACAAATGGCTTTGCGGGCATTGGGCGCAAGAGTTCTTTGGCAAATCCCTCCGGATCCTTCATTAAATCAATAGTCTTTGTTACGTTTAAATTTGTCGGCACCTGAACTTTTTTAATCGGGTTGGTATTAGCCTCAATTTCTTTCACTAGATATTCAATAGCGGCGTCCCACCCATTGACCAGTGTTGTTTCTTCCGCAGTTAATTCTGGCTGAGCCGGGCTGGATTGGGCTGCTCGCTCCAAAATTTCTTTTGCTAGCAGCAATTGCTCGCGCTTTTCGTCATTGAAATTTTGCGGCCAAGGATACGAGGCAACACTTTCTAAATTAGGATTCGAATCTTCTGAATCAACTTCTTGCCATTCAACGACTTCACCCCGGCCGTCATCGACTACCTTTTTTATTTCACTTAAGAATAAGCTTGGGCCCCGCACAGTTTTTTGAGTTGGCCCCCAATTATGTCCTGTAACTATTAGCTGATCTTTAGCTCGTGTGATCGCAACATAAAAGAGACGTCTTTCTTCATTTAAATGACTCTGACTGAGCTCATCTAGATAAGCATCAAAGGTTTTGCTAGTGAAGTTAGAAAGTTGCTGCAAGCTAGCAGCGTCCTGACGGATCCAGTAAGGAAGGAGTTCGGCTTTTTTAATCCAACTATCTGTCTTGGGATCCGGAAAAACTCCTGAAACTATTTGGGGTAAGAACACTATAGGCCATTGCAATCCTTTAGCAGAATGAACCGTAATTAAGGTAACCGAGTCTTTTTCGGGTAATGCTTGGTATTTGATTTCTTCATCTAGATCTTCGCTTACTTGTACCCAATTTAAAAAATTGCTTAAAGAAATATCACTTTCAGCGCTGGCAAATTGATGGGCAATTTTTAAGAATTCTTGAATCGCCCGATTAGCATTATTACTGGAATCAGCATTATGAATTTGCAATTCGATAAATAAATTCGTCTGCATTAATACTCTATATATAAAATCAATTAAAGGCTCTGATTGAAAGCGCCTTAGCAGATCGAGCTCTTCATTTAATTCCTCAAAAATTTGAATAACGCCTTCGCCATAAGCACCATCGCCTGGGTCTGCTAGAGCGTCACTTAAAATAGCAAGCTCTGCTACATCAAATCCAGAAACTGCGTCAGCCAACAGTTCATCTAAATTTGCGTTGTCATAATCAATCCGCTTTAAATCCAATAAAGTTCTAGCTCGATCAGCCAACAATTTGATATCGCGCAAGGAAACTTCAAATCTAGGGCTAGTAAGAATTCTGATTAAAGAAGGATTATGAGTTGGGTCTTCGATAATTTGTAAATAACTTAGCAATTCTCTTACTTCTGGAGCATTTAAAAGTTCGCGAGAACCCACGTAATTTGCCGGTATTTTGTTTTTTAAGAGCTCGGTATAAATTTCGTCAAGCACTGACGCTTTTCTAGCCAAAATTGCGACATCAGATAAAGATCTAGTTTTACTAATTTGCTTGATCTGCTCAACAATCAGCGCTATCTCATGATGATTTGTCTCACTTAGTGCTATTTCAACTTTTGCCTGGTCTTTACGATCTGGGTCGGCAATTAAGACTTGCGCTAAGTTCGATTCACTTCGTAGTGGGTCGCTAATTTCATTTGCTACGTCAAGAATATTTTGACCACTTCTATAATTTGCCTTCAAATAATAGAGATCGGCAGGTGAGCCATCTACTTTCTTAAAATGCTCTTGAAATTGTTCGATATTTGAAACCGCTGCTCCTCTCCATCCATAAATGGCTTGGAACTGATCCCCTACTGCCGTCACCGGATGGCCCTTGCCGAAAATTTTCTGCAATAAGATTCGTTGCGTAACAGAAGTATCTTGGTATTCATCAAGCAAAACAGTTTTATAAGTCTCGCGCAACTCTTCGCCAACCGCTTCATGCTCTCTAACAATCTGCAAAGCAAAGCGCAATTGATCAGCAAAATCCAGGGCATTCTCATTTACTTTTGCTTCTCTAAATTCTTTAACAAGCAAAGCAAGATCAAGTCGATAGCGCGCAACTTTGGCCATGCTCATGATCGCTTGCTTTCTACCTTGAGATTCAACTTGTGAAATAAAATTTTCAGATTGTGCTATCAGCATCTCGATTGAAATATCATGCTCGGCTAATTCATTGTCTAATTTAATTATTTTTTTAACTACTGTTGCCAATGAATCTTCGGTATAGGGTAAAGGTAGTTTGGTATTTTTAACTACACGATAAACAAATTGAGCCCGAGAGCTATCGGTCAAAATATTGTTATTAGTATCAAGGCCGATTCTTAATCCATGATTCATCACTAAGTTATGAGAAAAAGAGTGATAAGTTGAAATTTCAATATTGACGTTTTTTAACTTGTCTTGCTTTAGTCGCTTAATAGTTCGTTCTTTAAACTCTCCTGCTGCTTTATTAGTGAAAGTTAATCCCAAAATTTCTTCAGGATTTATTTGATAATTCTTTACTAAATGAACTACTCGCTCGACCATTACCGAAGTTTTTCCGGTTCCGGCACCCGCCACAATTAACCCTGGTGCTAAGGGCGCCTTAATAGCTATTTTTTGCTCTTTTGAAAGTTTCACCTAAATCACCGGACTGCCTTCTGTTTGCGCTGGGCAGATATTTTTGTATTTACAAAACCTGCAAGCGGAACATTTTGTGGCGCTGATATTTTCATCTCTAATCGTTATTAGGGCTCTTTTTAAAACATCTAAAATTCCGTTTTCCTCAACCGGATCTGTTGGCAATACTCGAGCTTCGCCTTTTTTAGTGTCGCGAAGCTCAACTAATTCGGCCCCCTTGCTTACTATTTGCCCATTGAGTTTTTCATCTAAAGCACCAGAGTCGACCGCAAGCCGATATGCGCCTAGCTGCGGATCTTTTGCCACTTCTGGCTGGCTTGGTGACTTCTTACTAGTCTTAAAATCCACTAAATAAACAGCATTTGGATCATCGCGGTCAGCTTCAATTCGATCAATCCGCCCAGATATAGCCACCGAATCGGCTAATTCTGCAAAGGTGTGCACATAATCAATTTTTTGCTCGACCGCTATTGCTTGACGATCTCGATCGGCGGCATGCCAGCGAATCAATGCTTGCAACATATTTTCAGTATTTGACTTTTCTTTGCTAGCGATCCAATCTGCTTCGAATTCTATTTTTGGCCAGATCTTTTCAACATAACTAACCAACGAGTTGAATTCTGGCTGCACTTCATTTTTTACAATGGCATTTGCTAATGCATGCACTACAGAACCGACGCTCATCGAATGGGCCTTGATTAATTTCGCCCCAGCATCATTATCAAAGAACCATTTCAAGGAACAATCTTCTAAAGACTTAATTTGACTAGCAGATAGTTTGACCGGCTTATCTACCTCACGAATTGGTATTTTGCTTACTGCTGGCTTTTTTAAACCCCACCATTTTTCAGGAGCTAAATTTGGTGCTATTGAATTAGCAAAGCCATCTTTTGCACTTAGCAGTTGATTAATTCTTAGCGCCGCGGCCTTTTTTAAATTGGGGCTGCTTGAATCAGATATCAAAACTCTGCGCAATTTAATTATTAAATCATTCAAAGAACTGCTCATTTGGGGAAAAGTCATTATATGGGGTATTTCTGAAGAATCACTTAGTTCATAAAGAAATTGTGATGGTATTGATCTATCTTCATACTCATTATTAATTGCACTGATAAAAAGGTATTCCTCCGCACGGCTTGCTGCTACGTAGAAAAGCTTACGCTCTTCCTCTAATAAATCTTGCCTCGAAAACTTTCGAGAGTAACCCTCATCAGTAATTCTTTCAACTTCTAATAAGTTGTTCCGAATTCGATCAGAGGGCCAAACTCCCTCTTGTAGATCAATTACAAATACCGCTCGCCACTGGCGGGTTTTTGCAGAGTGTGCGGTTAAAAGTTGCACCTGATCACGTTGTGCTTTTTGGGCGATAGTTTCTTGAGCAAATGATTGCATTTTTACTTCTTGTAAGAAACTCTTTAAGTCTCTTGAATTTCCTTTAGTTTCATCTTCACGGCTAGCCATATCAAAGAGAGAAAGGATGGAATCTAAAGCACGATTAGCTACAAAAGCTTCGCTATCACCGCGCAGTGAAGCCTGATACAGCCGATCTCGCCAGCAAGTTTTACCAAATTCCAATTGATATTCAGTTGTTAACTCATCGTTAACAACCTCTGAAAATACCTCCCAAATTATTTGGTAAATAGCCGCACCACTAGCGATAAGTCGATGAACATTGGCCACCAAAGCGCTGAGCTTTCTGATACCCCAAGCAGAGGAATCTAACTCTAAAAGCAAGGCAGGATTTAAAAATGCTTGTTTTAATGCCTGGGCTGAGCTGGGCACTTCTTCGCCACTGACGCGAGTTAGCTCTCGTATTTGCTTTATGGTTTTTCGTAATTCTGATTTTGAATATTCAATCAAGGGCCCATGCAATACCCGAGACAAAATTTGCTCATCAATCTCAAAGGTTTTCTCGCTGGCAAAAATCGCTAATTCGAGTAATTCGAAAATATTCTTTACTGCAGCATCTTGATAAATTGGATTCTCAATCTCATCCAAAGCAGCTGGAATTTGAGCTCTAATTAAGTCGCGATGCAAACCTGTAAGTGAAGTTAGGTTTCTTCCTATGATTGCGATTTCTGACCACTGATAATTCTCAGTTCTTAGGGATCTAATCTCTGAAATTAAATGAGTATTTTTATGGGCTGCTGTCTCGAAAGTCTTAATCTGATGACTAAATAATTTATTCTTACGGTAATTAGTTTCTAGGTCTTTAACTTTGGCATTAAAAAAGTCTTTTTTAAACCGCTCAATTGCTTTTGAATCAGTCCCTCTAAATTGAAAAATACTGGCATTTTTGTCACCGGCTGCGATAACTCTTGTGCCCAAATGCTGTAGCGCGCGCAAAATTCTAACTTGGGAGTAGTCGATATCTTGATATTCATCTACCAAAATCAAATTTGGCTTTGGCTCAATTAAATGGCGAGTCGCTTCTTGCGCTAGATACAAACCTGCACGGTGCTGCACTTCTGCATAGTCAATAACATTTTGCGCATCCAGTACATCGAGGTAAATTTCGGCAAATTTACCCAACTCTACCCAAAAAGGATTCTCATGCAAGATTCCTAAGTTGGTAAGATCTTCAGGATCCATACCTAAAGATCTAACCCTGGCAAAGAGATTTCTAACCTGTTGTGTTAAACCATAGGTTCCAACAGCTGCTTTAAACTCCTCGGGCCAATTTATTGATTTATCTTTTATTGAATTAATCAATAATTCATGTAATCGAACTTCTTGCTCTGGCCCTGAAAGTAATTTTAAGTTTTCAAATATTTCAAGTTCCGGATTTTGATTTACTACCTGCTGCACGACACCATAAGCAAAACTATGAAAAGTTGTAATTCTCATCAATGCTGGAGAATCTGAATATGATGTGAGGTGCTTTCTTACGGACCTGGCTTGGTGGCGCGAAAATGCGATAAAGATAATTTTTTCTGGTGCTATTTTTTCTTCTTGAATTGCCTTAAGTGCTAATTGCTCAAGTAAAAATGTTTTACCACTGCCAGCGCTGCCGGTAATCAGTAATGCGGAGGCTTTCTCATCAAGAATCTCAAGTGCGGTGGGATCAAAACTTGGAGTAGGCGGCGCCTGAAGAGAAAAATCCAGCTCTACCTTGACCTCTCGCATGCCCTCTACTTAATCACGGATCTCTGACAGATCAATTGGCTTAGGTAAATACAGTCATGGAACTATTGGGTTATGCCAAATGCCTTAAGCGAAAGGGTCAGGCGTCCCACTGACTTGATTCGCCTCGCTATCTCTTCCAATGCAATTTGGATATTGGTGCTGGTGGGCGTCTTGGCGGTGCGTACCTCAGTTGGGCTAGAAGCTGACTTAACCACGGCTACTCGTCAGCTGCCTGGCCTGGTGATCTTTTTACTAAACCTAATTGGGGCAAGCGCAATTTTAATTCTGCCGCTAGTGGCAGGAACTCGTCTTTTAATTACTGGGCAAAGTCGACTATTTTTAGAAAGCTTATTAGCTGCTGGTCTAGCAGTTTTAGCAGCTGTTGCCGGGGCCAGAATATTAAATGAATTTGAAAGCTCTCGAGTAATCGTTACCTTTACCGGTTCTCTAATTTTAAATCAAGGAATTTTTCTAAACGCACTGCTTGCTAGTTTGGTTGCTTTTATAACAGTAAGCAGAATCATCGAACGACCTTACTTTGGAAACTTTGCAATTTTTTCAGTAATTGCGCTTATCACCACTGAATTAATTGCCGGTGGAACAACCATCACCGCCCAAGCAACGGCTCTTTTAATCGGTTGGACTGTTGGATTATTAATCCGCTACGCACTTGGTACACCCACTATTAGACCTTCACTTGAGCAGATTAAAGCCGCGTTAAAAGAGGGGAAACTTGAAGTTACTAAAATTGCCCAAATTTCGGAGGGGCTAGAAGGAAGAAAATTTGCCGCCTACACCAAAGATGGTAAAGATTTAAATATTTTGGTTCGTGATAGAGACCGTGATGGCGCGGGTGTAATTTTCTCTTGGGCGAGATCACTATTTATTAATTCTGGAAAAGAATTTAATGGTTTTGGAATCAGAAGAAGAGTTGAACAAGCTTCTTTAATGTCTTTTGCTTTTGAAAGTGCAAAAATCGACACTCCTAAATTATTATTGGTTAGAGAAATTGAATTTAACTCAATACTTTCTGCCTATGAGCGGATTTCGGGAATCGATCTAGCTCAATTCATTAGTACCTATGGTGAGGTTAAAGATTCGACTTTAGAAAATATTTTAAAAACCGTTAATTTGATGCACAAAAATGATATTGTTCATAGAAATTTAACTGCCAGCAATATTTTATTGGCAGATTCAGGTCAAATATATTTACTAAACCCATATCGGGGCAACATAGCCGCAAATCAACTAGAAAAACGAATCGATTTAGCTGAAATCCTAATCACCTTAACCATTTTAACTTCACCAAAAAGAATTATCGCTCTTGCTAAAAAGGTATTCGGTGCAGAGAAGATAGCAAGTAGTCTGCCAGCCTTACAAACGGTAGCTATGAGCGCAAAAACACGCAAAGCGCTTCGCACCCATAAAAATACTTTGACTAATCTGCGCAAAGAACTTGGCTTAGTTGAGCCAAATATGAAATATGAAGATATTCAATTCGGCAGAATTAATTATCGAAATATCATTTTGGCAGCCATAAGTATTGTGGCACTGTACGTATTAATTCCACAGTTTGGCCAAATCGACTTCTTGAGCATAATCTCTCAAGCAAGCTGGACTTGGATGCTGATCGCCGTTTTAGCAAAAATACTTAGCTATCTAATTGCTGCAGGAAATCTCTTAGTGTTTGTCAAGCAAAAAATTTCGATTGTTCGAACAACCATCGCGCAAGTTTCGGCTTCATTCGCCACCTTGGTTACTCCCCCAACCTTAGGAACGGTTGCGATCAACGTCAGATTTTTACAAAAATCAGGGGTAAAAGCTGGACAAGCGGGTGCTACTGTCGGAATTGTTCAAGTAGTAACTTTTTTAGTTCACATTGCTCTACTTTTCGTGATGGCAGTGATTGCTGGATCACAATCTGATCTCTCGTTTAGACCTAATGAAACTTTATTAGTTTTCTTAGTTCTATTTATTTTATTTCTAGTTATCTTGCTTTCTCTCAGCAAAGTTCGAAATTGGTTGTTGGCCAAATTAAAACCATTTCTAGAACAAATTACTCCCACTTTTAATGTACTAATTCAAGAGCCAATTCGGTTAATGCTTGGAGCAATCAGCGCATTACTGATGAATTTGATTTATATAGTTGCGTTCTATGGATCAATCAAAGCTTTTGGTGGTGAAATTTCATTTGCGACTGCCGCTTTTGTTTACTTAGCGGGCGCCACGATCGGTCAATTGGCACCAGTCCCAGGTGGAATTGGTGCGGTGGAAGCTACCTTGATCGCCGCGCTAACTGCGACGGGATTGCCTTCGGGTATTGCTTTATCGGGAGTGTTACTTTATCGAATTATCACTTTTTGGCTTCCAGTTCTGCCTGGTTGGTTTGCCTTTGCCTATTTGCAAAAACAAAAAGCAATTTAAAACTCGCTAAGCGCCTTTAGCTTTCTTTGTCGATTTGCCAAAAACAAGGGAAAGGTAAAGGCGATTGCTGTAATAAAAGAGCCCAAAATATACAGCCACCAATACTTCATATTTAGCCTTCTGCCTTCAAGAAAGATGAAAATACTGGCTACAGTAGCAACAATAAATAAATCAGTGGTAGCTGAAGAAACTGCAGGAGTGCTAGACCAGTCTGAAAAAAAGTCACTTCCAGCCAAAACAGCTTGGACATTGAAATACCAAGTGCCTACTAAACCGACTATCGCAAGTAGTAAATACGCAACAGAAATCAAATCCCAATGACGCCTCATAAATACAGGCTATCGCAATTGTTGGTAAATTAGGGTGACGATGTTTAGACGCCCAAAAATTGAAATTAAGACCCCCGAGCAAATCAAGAAAATGCATACAGCCGGCGGTGTGGTGGCAAAAGCATTAGCCCAAATCAAAAATGCTGCCCAGCCTGGCGTTACCAGTGCTGAGCTTGATGAGATCGCAAGAGAGGTAATTCTTTCAAGTAATGCTTCTCCTTCTTTTTTGGGTTATCACGGGTTTCCGGGGCACATTTGTGTCTCAATAAATGATGAAGTAGTTCACGGAATTCCTAGTAGCACAAGAAAACTACAAGCCGGAGATCTTGTCAGCGTAGATTGCGGAGCTATTTTCGATGGTTGGCATGGAGATGCTGCTATCACGATCGAGATTGGCGAGGTCAGTGAAGAATTAAAGTCCTTGAGTGAAATCACCCACCGGGCCATGATGGCAGGCATCGAGGCTGCGCAAGTAGGCAATCAAATCTCTGACATTGGTCACGCAATTGAAAATGTTGCTAAAGCGTCTAACTTAAATATCGGAATAGTTCAAGAGTACGTAGGGCATGGAATCGGCTCTCAAATGCACATGGCACCTAGCGTTCCAAATTACGGACCACCTGGTCAGGGCCTAAAACTTATTGAAGGTATGGCGATAGCTATTGAACCGATGTTTATCTTGGGCTCATCACAAGTTCATGTTTTAGATGATGAATGGACGGTTGTCTCATCCGAGGGATCGATTGCCAGCCATTGGGAAAACACTGTAGTTATAACTAAATCGGGCCCTGAAATAACTACAAAAGAATAGTAAACTGAATTGATGTCAAGGCTTATAAAAAATACCCGTAGCAAACTCTCGCAAGTTTCAGTACCAACCGGCTTGGCAATTGCAACAGAATGGTCTTGGCGCTTAATAGTAATCGCTACTGCGCTTGCCCTATTTTCTTTTATCGTTTCTCAATTGAGTTTTGTGGTAATTCCACTTTTGGTTGCGCTATTGCTTGCCGCGATAGTTTCGCCCCTGCATAATTTGCTGCTTCGCTGGAGGCTCCCCCGCCCTATCGCTACCTTGCTTTCAATTGTTTCTTTAATTGGAGTTGTTGTTGCTATTTTTTGGACGGTAATTTCAGCAATCTCTAGCAATTGGTCTTCTTTGCAAGAGCGCAGCTTAGCTGTTTATCAAGACTTTGTCGATTTTCTATTACAGTCACCGCTTGCTGTCTCAGAGGCACAAATTCAAGATTGGTTTGAACAATTTGCTAACA
>JALRKC010000080.1 GCA_023254955.1 Candidatus Nanopelagicales bacterium
TGCTGATTTACTAATCAAATTTGCACTAACGGCATTTGCCATCATCGTGATTCCTGGCCCAAGTGTGATGTTCACAGTTGCAAGAGGGATTTCGTTAGGAAAACGAGCCGCCGTGCTAAGTGTGCTCGGAAATAATCTAGGTGCTTACGTTTCGGTTATCTTGGTTTCGTTTGGGATCGGGCCAATTATTCAAAGATCCCAATTAGCATTTATTTTGGTTTCTATTTTAGGTGGATCATTTTTGATTTACCTTGGGCTTCAAACAATTCGAGACCGCAATAAAAAAACAACTGAAATTTTGACTAAGTATGATTACGCAGGGAGCCTGCAGCTAATCAGACAAGGTTTTACCGTAGGAGTTTTAAATCCGAAAACATTGGTATTTTTTGCTGCAGTATTACCGCAGTTTGTAGAGCGTGGAGCTGACGATGTTCCAGTCCCGATTCAGCTGCTCATCTTGGGCTTAATCTTTTGGATAATCGCCTTCATCTCAGATAGCACGTGGGGCTTATCGGCTGGGGCTGCCAGAGCTTGGCTGGCAACCAAGCCAGATCGAATTTCTAATATGACGGCAATGGGTGGAATTGTGATTATGATTTTAGGCGCTGGCATTCTGCTAAGTTTGCTTTAAAGGAGGGCTATGAAGTTAAGAGAGCTAGCCTATCCTTTTTATGAACGTAGATTATTAAAGGAAATTGCTGATTTACCAAGACCCAAGCATGTTGGTGTGATTTTAGATGGAAACCGTCGCTGGGCAAAAGAGCAAGGAAGTAGCTCAATTGATGGTCACACGGTTGGGGCTAGTCGTATAGAGCAATTCTTAGATTGGTGTGAAGAATCAAAAGTAAAACATGTAACTCTTTGGCTTTTAAGCACTGAAAATCTCTCCAGAGATAGCAAGGAACTCACTTATCTTTTTGATTTAATTGAAAACACGGTTACTAATCTTGGCGCTACCAATAAATGGAGAATCTTGTCAGTAGGTGCACTAGATTTATTACCTGCGGCAACTGCTAATGCCTTAAAGCAAGTAGCTGAAAATACAAGAGACATCTCAACAATGACAGTAAATATTGCAGTCGGTTATGGCGGAAGACGTGAAGTTATTGATGCGATAAGAGCAGTTTTAGCTGATCATGCACAGCTTGGCACCACTTTAGAAGAATTATCTAAAACCATAGATATCGATCACATCTCGCAGAACCTATATACAAAAGGTCAACCAGATCCAGATCTAGTAATTAGAACTTCAGGTGAGCAGCGACTTAGCGGTTTTTTACTTTGGCAAAGTGCCCACGCTGAATTTTATTTTTGTGAAGCTTATTGGCCAGATTTTAGAAAAGTAGATTTTCTTCGCGCCTTAAGAGACTTTGGCGCTAGAAATCGCAGGTTCGGCGCCTAACCCGCAGACGGCGTGTTGCCCCGCTGTTATTAATGTGAACAGTTAGCCTTAAGAGGCACAAGTTAATTAACGCAAGGGGGTGGGCTTGACCCCACACAGAGTAAACAAAAAAACTTTTGTGCTCGATACCAGCGTTCTTCTCTCAGATCCAAAGGCCCCTTTACGTTTTGATGAACATGATGTGGTTTTACCTTTAGTCGTTATTGCAGAATTAGAAGCAAAGCGCACTCATCCAGAATTAGGTTTTTATGCTCGTGAGGCACTTCGCCTGCTTGATGATTTGCGTGTTGAAAAAGGCGGGCTGGATAAAGCCATACCTTTAGGTGATTTAGGCGGAACCCTTCGAGTAGATCTTTCGCAAATTGATCAAAGTAATTTGCCAGCAGCATTTGGTCCGCTAGATAATGACGGACGAATCTTGGCTACCGCAAAACAATTAGCTGATGCCGGGGCGGAAGTCGTAGTAGTTAGTAAAGATTTGCCCATGCGAGTTAAGGCCTCAGCATTAGGACTAGAAGCTGAAGAATACTTAGCAGAATTTGTAGCAATCTCAGGCTGGACTGGAATTAGCGAATTAGATTTAGCGAGTGATGAATTAGACGAGCTATATTCCAACCATTCACTTGAGCATGAAATGGCAAAAGAATTACCTTGTAATACCGGACTTATTTTAATGTCAAGCAAAGGCAGCGGCTTAGGAAGAATTACTGCCGATAAAAAGATTCAGTTAGTACGCGGAGATATTGAGGCATTTGGTATCCATGGAAGAAGTGCGGAGCAAAGGCTCGCGCTTGATTTTCTCTTAGATCCAGAAATTGGAATTGTTTCACTTGGTGGCAGGGCGGGAACAGGTAAAAGTGCCTTGGCGATTTGTGCTGGCTTAGAACAAGTTTTAGAAAGAGGCGAACAAAGAAAAGTTATGGTTTTTCGCCCACTTTATGCGGTTGGTGGGCAAGATTTGGGTTATCTCCCGGGTAGTGAAAATGAAAAAATGAGCCCTTGGGCGCAAGCAGTTTTTGACACACTTGGTGCAGTTGCTGCGCCAGAAGTAATTGACGAAGTGCTCACCCGCGGTCTGATTGAAGTTCTACCACTCACTCATATTCGTGGTAGGTCCTTACATGATGCTTTTGTGATTGTTGACGAAGCTCAGAGCTTAGAGCGAAATGTACTACTCACGGTACTTTCGCGACTTGGCAAAGGCTCAAAAGTAGTTTTAACACATGATGTTGCCCAAAGAGATAATTTAAGAGTTGGGCGCCATGATGGAGTTGCTGCAGTTGTTGAAAAACTCAAAGGTCATCCATTATTTGCCCATGTCACGTTAACGCGTTCTGAGCGATCACCGATTGCTTCTTTAGTCACTGAACTGCTAGAAGATATTCCTTCTTAGCCAGCATCTGGGCCAACTGGAATTTTGTTGGCAATCGGCCGCATGGTGTCTTCAAAAAAATCATGACCCTTATCGTCAACCACAATAAAGGCTGGAAAATCTTTAACCTCGATTTTCCAAACTGCCTCCATGCCTAAAT
>JALRKC010000081.1:0-243 GCA_023254955.1 Candidatus Nanopelagicales bacterium
ATATGGTACTCATGAAAATTATTTAGTTTCTAGAGAAACTCCATTTAACAAAATAATAAGTGTCTTGACGACTTTTTTTGTGACACGTCAAATCTTTACTGGAGCAGGCCGCTTAGGTATCGGAGTTAATGAAATTGATTTTGAATACCAGATTTCTCAGCGAGCCGATTTTTTTGAAACATTGGTAGGCCTAGAAACCACTATGCGGAGACCCATAATTAACACTAGAGATGAGCCACACGC
>JALRKC010000081.1:284-2909 GCA_023254955.1 Candidatus Nanopelagicales bacterium
TCAAGATTTAGAACTGAAGAAAAAATTGAAATTAAAAAATGGAAAATACCTCACTGCAATAGAAATTCAAGATATTTTTCTTGAAAAAGTGCAACATCATCTAGAAAAAATTGATGAAATTGATCCAGATACGCAGGAGACTTTGAATTGGTGGCAAGAAATACTGGATTTACTCAAAGAAGATATATTTTTGACTGTAAATTATTTAGATTGGGTAGCAAAGCTTAATTTAATTCAAAATATAAAATCACGAGACAATTTAAAGTGGTCTGATTCGGTTTTACAAATGCTAGATCTGCAATATGCAGATTTAAATCCCAATCGATCTCTCGCACGATTACTTGAACGAAAAGGAAGTCTTAAGCGATTAGTTGGTGAAGCTGAAATTACTGCAGCAGTTAAATTTCCACCTAATTCTACTCGTGCCTGGTTTCGTGGACAGTCGCTTTTGCGATTTTCTAATCAAATTGCAGGTGCCAGTTGGGACAGTGTGATTTTCGATCTTTCGGCAGATCGCCCATTGATAAGAATTCCCACGCTAGATCCTTTGAAGGGAAATCAGGAGCAGTTGGGAGATATCTTTGAGTCAGTTAAATCGGCAGCGGATTTAGTTATGCGACTGAGCCACAGTTGAGTTTTTCCGTTAAGATTTAAAAATAAGAAGGGAATTTATGGCTGAACGAGAGCAAATCACCTCTACTGGGCAGAGTCACGACGAAGATTCCCATCTTGAAACGAATGTGACCCAGTCGGACACTAATCGCGCTGATGAATTACTCGATGAAATTGATGCTGTTCTTGAAAAAAATGCTGCAGAGTTTGTAAAAGGTTTTGTTCAAAAGGGTGGCCAATGAGTGACTTGAGTTATTCATCATCATTTTATGAATTTTTAAAATTGAATCAGGGCGGGCTTCCAATTAAAAATAACAAAATGGAGCAGATCGTTCACGGTACAACCATTGTGGCAGTCGCTTTCGCTGGAGGAGTGGTTATGGCAGGGGACCGAAGAGCCACTATGGGTAACTATGTAGCGCAGAATGACATTGAGAAAGTGTTTCCTGCAGATGACTTTTCCGCTATAGGCATTGCAGGCAGTGCTGGAATTGCCATTGAATTAGTTAAGTTGTTTCAAGTTGAACTAGAGCATTATGAAAAAATCGAAGGCATGCCACTTTCTGTTGAAGGTAAAGCAAATCGTTTAAGTGTCTTACTTCGGGGAAATCTTGGTTTAGCATTAGAAGGTTTGGCGGCGCTTCCGCTTTATGCTGCTTATGATCCAAAGCGAGAATCCGGGCGGGTTTTTTCCTATGACATTACGGGAGGCCGTTACGAAGAACACGATTATTTTGCGGTCGGTTCAGGTTCTCTATTTGCTAGAGCTAGTTTAAAGAAGATGTTTGAACCAGATCAGGATAGTAATTTTGCTATCAAAATTGCTCTGGAATCAATTTATGATGCAGCCGAAGAAGACTCTGCTACGGCCGGTCCAGATATGGCAAGAAACATTTATCCGGTAGTAGTTAAAGTTGATGAGAAAGGTTTTGAAAAAATAGAACAAAGCCAATTAACTGCAACATTAAATAAAATTCTGGCAGGTAGAAAGAATCGACCTGATGGACCGATTGCGAGACACTCATGAGTGTGCCCTTTTACGTTTCTCCTGAACAATTAACTAGAGACCGGGCAGACTTCGCTAGAAAAGGTATCTCACGCGGGAAAAGCGTAGTAGTGCTGAAAAGTAGCGAAGGCATAATTTTAGTTGCAGATAATCCATCTAAAGCGTTACATAAGGTTAGTGAAATTTATGACCGGATCGCCTTCGCAGCTGTTGGTAAATACAATGAGTTTGAAAATTTGCGAGTATCAGGAATCCGTTTTTCTGATATGAGAGGTTATTCCTATGACCGAAGTGATGTAACGGCAAGATCACTGGCAAATGCGTATGCTCAAACTATGGGCGCAGCTTTTACGGATGCGCTAAAGCCTTTAGAAGTTGAAATTGTGGTCACTCAATTGGGTGAGAAAATCTCTGAAGACGAGATTTATCGCCTAACTTTTGATGGTTCGTTAGCTGATGAACATGGCTTTGTTGCTATTGGAGGCCAAGCAGATGAGATAAATCAAATGCTCGGACAATCCTGGAAGTCTAGTTTGGATTTTTCGGGAGCTCTCAAAATTGCCGTTGAGGCGCTGACCAATCAGGCAAACGCAGATCAAGAATTCGATGCGCTCAATTTAGAAGTAGCAGTTTTAGATCGAAAGAAATCTGGAAGAACTTTTAGAAGATTGACTGTCGAGCAAACCGACAAATTAATCAAGAAAAGTTAATGCAAAAAAGGATTTTTGGGCTCGAAACAGAATATGGAATAACTTGCGTCTCAGATGGGATTCGTCGATTATCACCAGATGAAGTGGCGCGGTATTTATTTAGGCGAGTGGTGGCTTGGGGTCGCTCTAGCAATATTTTTCTAACTAACGGTGCGCGACTTTACTTAGATGTTGGGTCACACCCTGAATACGCAACAGCTGAGTGCGATGACTTGCATACTTTGGTTGTTCAGGATCGTGCCGGAGAGAGAATTTTAGAGAGCCTTGTATTTGATGCTCAAAAGCGAATGCAGGACG
>JALRKC010000082.1 GCA_023254955.1 Candidatus Nanopelagicales bacterium
GTAGTAATTCGCCTAATTGATCCACCACTTCATGAATTTTTGCCAGAACATTCGGCTTTAGCTGTCGAAGTTGCTTTAGCAAAAGCAAGCGGAAAACCAAATCAAGAAAAAGAGAAGTTATTAGCAGCGGTCGAAGCAAATCGCGAGCAAAATCCAATGCTGGGCATGCGCGGGGTAAGGCTCGGCCTGCAAATGCCAGGGCTTTTTGCCACGCAAGTTAAAGCAATCGCTCAAGCGACTGCCAAATTATTAAGCGAAGGAAAACACCCGCATCCAGAAATTATGGTGCCGCTGGTTGCTACGGTTGCAGAATTTACTCCCATTAAAAAAGAAGCCAGCGAAATTTTTGAAAAAACAATGAAAGAAAACAACCAAGAATTCGACCCAATTATTGGAACCATGATTGAGCTGCCAAGAGCAGCACTAACTGCCGAGCGGATTGCGGAAGAAGCTGACTTCTTTTCGTTTGGTACAAACGATTTAACTCAAACCACTTGGGGCTTTAGTCGTGATGATGTTGAAAGTGAATTTGTGGGCGCTTACTTAGAGCGCGGAATTTTAGGAACATCACCTTTCGAGTCAATCGACACCTTTGGGGTAGGCGAGTTGGTAAAAATGGCAGTCAAAAAAGGTCGCGCAACTAAGCCAGTAATGCTGATGGGTGTTTGCGGAGAACATGGCGGGGATCCATTGAGTATTCATTTTTTTGCTGAAATTGGCCTAGATTACGTCTCATGCTCGCCATTTCGGGTACCAATTGCCCGATTAGAGGTTGGTCGAGCGGCTATTAATACAGTCAAAGGCTCTGATTCCCGCTAACCCCACAGGTAAGGCGATTTATGTGCCCTGGCTAAACTATTGCTTCGCTCGTTAAGTAATTAGCCGAGCAAACCCAATTCGCTGATCTAAAGGCAGGTATGGCCAAAAAAGACGGTGCTATCGAGCTAGAAGGCACCATCGTTGAGACGCTACCGAACGCAATGTTCAGAGTAGAGCTCGACAACGGTCATAAAGTACTTGCTCACATCAGCGGCAAGATGAGAATGCACTACATTCGTATCTTGCCTGACGATCGAGTAATCGTGGAGTTATCTCCTTACGATTTAACTCGAGGTCGAATTGTTTACCGCTACAAGTAACCAAAGAAGGAAGTATGAAAGTACAACCCAGCGTCAAGAAAATTTGCGACAAGTGCAAAGTCATTCGTCGTCATGGACGCGTAATGGTTATTTGTGAAAACCCACGTCACAAACAACGTCAGGGTTAAGCGAACCAATTACCTAGTTCCGTCAACATAAACTTTGCCAAAGTTTATGGACGACACCTTCGGTTCAGAGGCCGAAGACTTACCCAGGGCGGGTAAGAGCGAATAGGTAAGCCACACCTCTGAACTAAAGAAAAGGAATACCGCCCAATGGCACGTTTAGTCGGTGTCGACTTACCAGTTAACAAACGGGTTGAAGTCGCATTAACTTATATCTATGGAGTAGGACGTACCAGATCTAATCAAGCTCTTGCGGCTGCAGGGATTGACCCAAACACTCGGGTAAAAGATTTGGACGAATCAGCAATTGTTAAGTTGCGCGATTACATCGAAGCAAACTTTAAAGTTGAAGGTGATCTTCGTCGTGAAGTTTCTTCTGACATTCGTCGCAAAGTAGAAATTGGTTCATACCAAGGAATTCGCCACCGCAAAGGTTTGCCAGTGCGCGGACAAAGAACTCATACCAACGCTCGCACCCGCAAAGGTCCTCGTAAGACCGTTGCTGGTAAGAAAAAAGAAACCAAGTAAGGATTAATTAACAATGCCCCCAAAGAGTGCAGCCGCTGCGAAGAAAGTTCGCAAAAAAGAAAAAAAGAATGTAGCCTTCGGGCAAGCTCATATCAAGAGCACTTTCAACAACACCATTGTTTCTATTACTGACCCAACTGGTGCGGTAATTTCTTGGTCATCAAGTGGACAAATTGGTTTTAAAGGTTCAAAGAAGTCAACTCCGTTTGCTGCGCAATTAGCTGCTGAAGATGCTGCCAAGCGCGCTATGGAACACGGTTTGAAAAAAGTTGACGTATTTGTAAAAGGCCCAGGATCCGGACGCGAAACTGCGATCCGCTCTTTGCAAGCTGCTGGTCTTGAAATCGGTTCAATTCAAGACGTAACCCCAGTCCCATTTAACGGCACCCGCGCCCGCAAGCGTCGCCGCGTCTAGTCGAAGAAACATAGGAGAAAAAACCAAACATGGCTCGTTACACCGGTGCAGATTGCAAGAGATGCCGTAGAGAAAAAACCAAACTTTATTTAAAGGGTGCAAAGTGCGATTCACCTAAGTGCCCAATTGAAAGCCGCCCTTACCCACCAGGACAACATGGTCGCGGTCGCAGTAAAGAATCTGAGTACTTACTCCAAAAGCGTGAAAAGCAAAAAGCTGCACGTATCTATGGCGTCTTAGAGCGTCAGTTCCGTAACTACTACGAAGTAGCTTCTCGTAAATCCGGTAAGACCGGTGAAAACTTGCTTTCTTTGCTTGAGACTCGTTTAGACAACGTGATTTACCGCGCAGGATTTGCTAAGAGCCGCGATATGGCGCGTCAATTAGTGCGTCACGGACACATCATCATTAATGGCAAGAAGGTAGACATTCCTTCATACCAAGTTTCACCTAGCGACATCATCGAAGTTAAGGTCGAAAGCCGCGAATTAACTCCATTCGTGGTTGCTCGCGCCGAACACGGTGAAAGAACCATCCCAGCTTGGCTAGAAGTAGTAAATAGCCAAATGCGAATACTGGTGCACTCAGTTCCAACGCGTGCCCAAATCGACACAGCTGTTCAAGAACAGTTGATCGTCGAGTTGTATTCCAAGTAAGAACCCCAACCG
>JALRKC010000083.1 GCA_023254955.1 Candidatus Nanopelagicales bacterium
CACTTAGAGAGAGATTAAAGACGAAAAGAATTCTTGCGCTACTGGCGGATCGAGATTTATCTGCTTCGGGAATAAAGGTAAATTATTTTAGGGCAGTTACTTCAATGCCGGCGGGGCCTGCAACCTTAGCTTGGGATGAAGCGGCGGTTCTGGTTCCGATAAAAATTTTTAATCCAGGCGATGATCGAATTTTTGCCGAAGTACAAGAGGTTTTAAGAATTGATCGCACATTAGATAAAGAAGCAGCCATTGAGGAACTTACTCAAAAAATGGCTACTACTTTTGAAAACATGGTTCAACAGAACCCAACAGACTGGCATTTAATGCAAAAAGTTTGGTCTGAAGTAAAACCAATTAAGATGGGTTAAGTGCGAATCGGATTAGTTTGCCCGTATGACTGGTCATCACCAGGTGGAGTTAAACAACATGTGCATGATTTAGCTCGCAGCTTGATTGATTTAGGGCATTATGTAAATGTCTTGACTCCGGCAACCGATGAAAGTAATTTGCCAGATTTTGTCACTAGCGCTGGAACTGCGATTGGTTTGCCATATAACGGTTCGGTGGCAAGAATTAAATTTGATCCACCAGCATTTTCAAGAACTAGAGCCTGGATTAGATCGCATAAATTCGATATTTTGCATTTGCATGAGCCAACATCCCCAAGTCCATCAATTATTGCTGCCTGGTCTGCGCGTGGGCCAATTGTGGCCACACATCATACTTCAAATGAGAGAAGTTATGCCGCAAAAAATATGCAATTTTTATTGCAGCCCATGATGGAAAAGATCTCAGCGCGCATTGCAGTTAGTGAAGAAGCCAGAAGAACCATGGTTACTCACCTAGGTGGCGATGCGGTGATCATTCCTAATGGAGTAAGAGTTTCTGATTTCACAAAGTTTCCTGCAAAAAATATTGATGCTGGTCCCTTTAGAATTTTATTTTTAGGGCGAATAGATGAGCCAAGAAAAGGTTTAAAAGTATTGCTAAATGCTTTGCCTAAAGTTTTAGAAAAATATCCTGATCTTATCTGCCAAATTGTGGGGCCAGGGGAGTTAGAAAAAATTGATCCAAAAATTGAAAAGAATTTGGAATTCAAGGGAATGCTCTCCACTATAGAGAAAGCAAGGGCCTATGCCTCTAGTGATGTTTATTTAGCACCGAATTTAGGTGGGGAATCATTCGGCATTGTTTTACTTGAAGCGATGAGTGCTGGTGCCGTTGTGCTCGCTTCTGATTTACCAGCTTTTCAAAAGGTGCTGGTGCAAGGTAAAGCTGGGGCATTATTTGAAACGGGTAATAGTGATGCACTAGCCCAAGAATTGATCACTTTGCTAAGTGATCAGACTAGAAGAAGTCAATTGCGAAATCTCGGATTTGCTCGAGCTAAAGAATTTGATTGGTCAAACATTGTTAAACAAATTTTGGATGTCTACGCCTCGGTCTCCAATGTTGATGGGGGTCAGGTGAGAGAAGACTTTAGTGGCCAACTTTATGGTCGAATAACTCGTAGCGGCAGGAAAGATCGTAGGCAATTGCTGTCTGAGATAATTTCTTAATGGAGTTTTCACAGTTTCTTTGGATTTTTGGTGCACTTTTGTTTATTGCCTGGTATTTATCTAATGTGGCAGGTCGGTTAGACCGCCTTCATTTAAAGGCAGAAGCAGCAAAACTCTCGCTTGATACCCAGCTAGCGTTACGCACCAGTGCTGTTGGTCGATTAATTGAAAAGTTAAATAATCTAAATTATGAAATTAAGGAATTGCCTGAAGTTTGGCAAGAAGCAATTAAACGCGAAGCAGAAGACATTAACGATGATTTGCAATGGCAGTATGAATCATCTTTAACCGTGGCGATAAATAACTTAGTAACCAATCAGCCAGAGCTTTTGACTCAGCCAGAGTTCGAAGCGATCATTTCTGACATTGCGCAAGCAAGCAGAAGGGTGCAGTACGCCAAAGCTTTTCATAATGATGCGCAAAAAAATGCGCTTAAAGTTCGCCAACGCCCCTTGGTCAAAATCTTTAGATTGGCAGGTCGCGCCAAGCTGCCCGCGCTCATTGAATTTGACGATTTCATAGCCCCAGCGCTAAAAAATAAGTGACCGATACTCAAATCGACAGCCTGGATTTTAGGCTTTAGACTTAAGGCCACTTACGAATCGAAGCGAGTAAAAATTGTCTGAAGATCGACCAGCAGCACAAACAGGAACAAGCAGAGTAAAACGCGGCATGGCAGAAATGCTTAAAGGCGGCGTGATCATGGATGTAATTAATGCTGAGCAAGCCAAGATCGCTGAAGATGCTGGTGCAGTTGCAGTAATGGCACTAGAAAGAGTTCCTGCTGACATTCGCAAAGATGGCGGCGTTGCCCGCATGAGCGATCCCGACATGATCGATGAAATTATCGGCGCAGTTTCAATTCCAGTAATGGCAAAGGCGCGAATTGGTCATATCGTTGAAGCTAAAGTTTTAGAATCAATTGGCGTTGACTATATAGATGAGTCTGAAGTTCTCACCCCTGCTGATGAATCAAATCACATAGATAAATGGAATTACAAAGTCCCATTCGTTTGTGGTGCTACCAATTTGGGCGAAGCTCTAAGAAGGATTAATGAAGGTGCCGCAATGATTCGCTCTAAAGGTGAAGCTGGCACTGGAAACGTTGTTGAAGCAGTGCGTCACATCAGGACGATTAAGGGTGACATAGCAAGGTTAAGAAATCTTCCAAAAGAAGAGTTGTATACCGCAGCTAAAAATTTACAAGCTCCTTATGAACTAGTTGCAGAAGTTGCTGAACTTGGTCAGTTGCCAGTGGTGTTATTTACCGCTGGAGGAATTGCTACACCAGCAGATGCAGCTTT
>JALRKC010000084.1 GCA_023254955.1 Candidatus Nanopelagicales bacterium
TTTCGTGTCAAAAGTTTCGGCGCTGGATAAAACAAAAACTTATGCGGTTTATTGCCGAAGTGGCAATCGCTCTCAGGTAGCAACCGGTGAAATGGAAAAACTAGGGTTTACCAGTCTTTACAACATGACTGGTGGAGCAATCGATTGGGCAGCTGCGGGATTCCCGTTAGTTACCCCTTAAGGAAAGGTAAATAAATACATATGTGCTCACGCGTAATGTGTAGAACCTGCAACAAGGTTACTTACTCAGGCTGTGGCCAACACCTTGATGAGGTTTTTGCCGGAGTACCTAAAGACAAGCGCTGCACCTGTCAAGAAGATGCCATGAAAAATCGCAAGTCATCTTCAAATGAATCATTCTTTTCAAGGATGTTTTCTAGATAAAAATTTTCACCTAGCGTCGCGAACATACCTTTTCCTCACGGCGCTAGGTGTTTTTTATTTACTTCTTAGCGTTCTCTTTTAACCAAGCAACTGGATCAAGTAGTTTTTCACTAGCACTTCTAACTTCAAAGTGAACATGGTTGCCGGTGGAGTTTCCTGTTGAACCAACTAATCCAATTACATCTCCAATTGCTACCTGTTGACCTTTCTTGGCAAGAATTTTGGTCATATGAGCGTAAATCGCTTCTGAACCGTCTGCATGCTTGATAGTCACTAAGCGACCGTAGCCTCTGGCGTAACCTGTTTTTATTACTTCGCCATCCATCACGGTGCGAATTTTTGTGCCACGGGGAGCTCTAATGTCAATTCCAGTGTGACGACCACCTTCCCAGCGACGTCCACGTTGCATATAAGTTGCGCTAACTTGACCTATTACAGGAACTCGATAAGGAAGACTTCGGGTTTGAGTTCCACGTGAAGGTTGTTTACCCGCTTTGGAGCGTGATGAAGTGCCACTAACCGAAGCGGAATTTTCTGAACTGGATCTTCTTTCAGAAGCATTTGCTGCTTGTCTGAAAAGTAAATCCCAACCGGCTGGTCCCATCGACTTGCCATCTTCAATTTGATTACGGCGAGCATAAAAATCTTGTACCGCCGCAATTGTTGCTGGCCCATAACGACCCGTTGCCGAGGGAATTGAATAGCCAAGTTTGATCATGGCTTCTTGCATTTCTTTTACATCACTGTTTACTTGACCCGCAGAAACTCTCGACTCACCGGGATAGCTGGGGGCAGCAATTGCCACTCCGCCAATTAGTGACAAGGCAACAGTAATAATGCCGGCGCCTAAAATGCGTTTGAACTGGTGAATCACCCACAAGACCTTACCTGTCCTCCCGCCAGTTCGCTCAGGGGGCATACGAGAAATCATCAATAATAATAGGCTTTTTTAGCAACTAAAGAACACTGCTGTCACATTTGTAACTAATTTCACAAGCGTTTGAGGGCCTTCCTGCAATAGCCAAGGGTTGCCCCAGGGTGTAGAAAGGTGGGTCAATGTACAAATATCTATGAAGAATGAAAAGGTAATTCTGTAGATGGGATTCTGAATTAAGCATGAGCGCTTTGCGCTTTTCTAACGGTATGGATCCCGCGGAATATCCTGGATTTAAAGATTTTCAAAAAGACGCCAATATTCGTAAGTGGAATCTTTGGGCTTACATCGACGGGCGCGATGGTGCACAAGCCGTTGAAAAAGCGGTTCAATACACCACACCTGGTTTTGAAGCGTTCATCATCGCAAATAGTGATTCGCTAATGCGAAGAACAAATCAAGATTTACTTGATGAATTGTTCCCGCAAGTTCCTAAAAGACGAGAATTCTCAGAACACGAAAGCTTGCTAGATATAGGTAAAGCAAAGCGCCTCTTGGGGTACCAGCCTAAATATTCTTGGAGAGGTAACTACAGCGCTAAGTGAGCATTGTGCTTCTAGAGCAAAAACCCGTCCGGTAAATTAGAAGGAAAATGACAACCTACCTATTGCCAAAAGCTGCCCTAGAGCAACAATTGACCGGATGGTTTAACACCCTTGGGCCTTTCCTTTTTTATCTGGCAGTTTGGGGCTTGGTTTTTGCTGGTACCGCTTTCTTAATAGGGCTCTTTCTTCCCTTTATCACCGGAAGCTCTTTAGTTTTTGGAGCTGGCGTAGTGAGTTCTCTATTTGAAAATACCAACATCGCCATTTTGGCCGTGGGTATTGGCTTAGCGGCTTTTTTTGGAGATCAAGTTGCTTTTGTTTTAGGAAGGGTTTACGGAAGGCCTTATCTAGATCGCAGAACCGGACCGCGCTTAGCAAAAGTGGTAAGTCGCACTGAAAAGTTTTACAACGCCTGGGGTTGGTGGGCAGTTGTTATTGCACGCTTTATTACCTGGGCAAGAGCCATGGTTCCAGTAATTGCTGGAGTTGGAAAAATGAATTATTACAAATTCTTATCAAGTAACTTAGTTGGCGCAATGCTTTGGGGAGTTGGCTTAACAGTGAGCGGTTACTTCGCAACCTCTATACCGCTAGTTGAGCGGACGGTTTATTTCATTGCCTCAATTTTTATTTTGCTATCAGTCGTTGCCGGTATTCGAGCGGTAATTCAAGAGAGAAGAGCAGCTAAATCATGAAACAAAATATTTTAGCTTCGGGTGGTAATGAGTTTTCTCAAGAATATGCCGAAGCAGACTTAGCGGCATTAAAGAATTCTGAAGAATTATCTGAGTTGTTGATTGTTGTTACCGCTCCCTACCCCACGCAAGAGTTGGCATATCGCCATGCTGAAAAATATTTCGCCTCGTTGGGGATAGATACAAAAATGTCACAACTGCTGGACAAAAAAGATGCAACTACTCCAGAGTTAGTAAGTGAAATTGAAAAGGCAAAAGCTATCTACATTGCTGGTGGAACTCCAT
>JALRKC010000085.1:0-263 GCA_023254955.1 Candidatus Nanopelagicales bacterium
AGCTCGCATTGCTTCTTCGGTAGTGATGCCGCTGGTTAGCAGCGTGAGGTCACTTCCTTGGCCTAAGACTCTTGCTGAATTAAATTCCATTGGTTCTGATTTATCAAAAAGGCGAGACACCTCACCGCGAAGCATTCTGATGTAGACCGGGCCATCAATTGCATGTGCCACATCTAAAACAGATTCAATTTCGGTTGCATCCCCAGTTTCTAAAATTGTTAAATTTGGAACCCCTCGTAAAACACTCACATCTTCAATTGCTT
>JALRKC010000085.1:273-2787 GCA_023254955.1 Candidatus Nanopelagicales bacterium
TGGGTAAGCAATTGACATTTGCAATTGATCAAGCGGTCGGCGATATAAAAACACCGCAAAGGTATGAAGCCAAGGCTCAAAGCCTTCTCTGGCTAACCCGGCTGCAAAGCCCAACATATTTTGCTCTGCCATACCCATAGAAAAAAATCGCTCTGGGTAGGTATCGCGCCATTTGCCAACTTCACACGAGTTAGTTAAATCAGCACTCAGCACTAATACTTTCGGTTTATCTTTACTCCAGTTGATGAAGTTTTCAACGTGGGGGCGAGAGACGATTTCAATACTCATAAGCTCCACGCCTTATAGAAATCTTGGTATTTTTCTCTTTCTGCTTCACTAGAAAATCGCACATAATGCAAGACCGGCAAGCGTTCTTTTAATATTTCAATATTTTTCATCGGGTCGGTATAAGCCAAAATTGCTTGGGGCTTAAGAGTTTGTTTGCTACCTGCCCCATACATCTCTCTTAAGTTATGGCCGTCTATTACATCTACTTGCCAGCCAAAGCTTTTAATTCTCTGCGCTAGTGGCTCAATAGTCATAACCGAATCCATAGGGCCATCACATTGATTACGGTTAACATCAACAATGATTTTCACATTGTCTAAACCGTGATAGTTAATTGCAGCTAGAGCTTCCCAAGTTTGGCCTTCTTGAAATTCACCATCACTCATGAAAACCCAAACTTTGCCAGTTTCTTTCTTTAATTTTCTAGCCAAAGCAATGCCACCGGCTTGGCTGAGCGCTTGAGCAAGTGAGCCAGTTGTAGTTTCAAATCCAGGGGAGTGTTCTGCACCAATCATCTCAACGCTATAGCCGTCTTTATTAAAAAAATCTAAACCATCTTCGCGAAGCCTTTTGGTTTCTATCAACGCCGTGTAAATAACCAGCGCATAGTGAGCCGGCGAAATTATCAAGCGATCTGTGTCTGAACTTTGCGCTCCATGAAAAACGGCACCAGTTCGATAATCAGTAAAGTTTTTACTTGGCACCCCTTTGAATAATTCTGGAGCCAAAGGTTCTGATAAGGGATTTAATTTAACTAAGCCGCTATAGAGAGCGGCCACAATTTCCGCGGCTGAACAGGCTTGGCTTAAATAACCGCCATTGTTTTTTACAGTGTGCTCTAAAACCCGCTTTCTGATGTTGTTAGCGGTTTTTTGAACTGCTTCAAAATTTATAGGTTCCATTCAAGTCAAACTCTAGCCCAAAGCAAAAACTGCCCGCTTTCTCTTTGTGAGAGACAGCAGGCAGCTTCTGTATGGAGGGGGGTAATGACGGTTTTAGGGATTAAACCGCCAATGGAAACTTTTGTTTTTGCTTTGCGTAGATCGCTTCGCGGTCATCTTCGCTCATGCCACCCCAAACGCCGTAGGGTTCGCGAACGCTCAAAGCATGCTCAGCGCACTGCTTTAAAACTGGGCAGGTCGCACAAATCATCTTGGCGTGCACGATGCGAGAGTCTCTGGCTGGCCCTCTTTCACCTTCTGGGTGAAAGAACTTTGCGGGGTCTTCTCCACGGCAAGCTGCCTGTAATTGCCAATCCCAAATATCTGCATTTGGGCCGGGCAGTCTGGATACATCTGCCATTTTTGACTCCTTTGCTGGGGTTGAACAGGTTCTACCTTACAAAGTTGTTCAAAACTTTGTCAATATAGACAAGATGAATAAGTTTGTGTTTTAGACCACAAATTCTCAGGATGCACATCCCTGAAAATAGGCGCAAAATGAGGGCGTGAGCGAAAGAGCGCCAGAAACGCGTGAAAGCAACGTAGTCTCCCTTGGCCTGACTGTGGCCTGGGTGGCGCGCCGACTTGGCGTTGCCCCAGCCACTTTGCGTACCTGGGATCGCCGTTATGGGCTAACTCCCACCGATCGCTCCACTGGTGGGCATCGTCGTTATACAAATGTTGATTTAGCAAGACTTGAATTAATGCGTCGCTATGTAATGGATGGAGTTCCTGCAGCAGAAGCTGCAAGGGCGGCACTTGCAGCTGATGTTTCAGATGCCAGTGAAAACTTATTAGTCGATTTAAACCAAATAAATGAAATTGCTGATGAAACTAGCACTGCAGTTAATTTGAATGCCCGCGCCGGTGGCGGCCAGGTAATTGCGATTCCTGGAGGCACAAATTCCGCTCGCGGTTTAGCAAGAGCTGCAAATTCGCTTGACACTCACAATTGCTCGCGAATTATTGAATCGAGTTTAAAAGAACAAGGCGTAATTCAAACTTGGAATGAACTTTTGATACCGGTATTAACAAATGTTGGAAAACGCTGGGAAGAAACCGGTGAAGGGGTAGAAGTAGAACACCTTTTAACTGAAGTTATCTCAACTCAAATGAAGCGCACCGCAGATCGCTTAAGAGCTCCCGTTAATGCGCGACCAGTTTTGCTTACTTGCGCTCCTTATGAATTGCATTCTTTACCGCTCTACACTTTAAGTGCGGCTTTAAGTGAAAGAAATATTGGATCAAGAGTTTTGGGCGCAAGAACCCCTATTGATGCGGTAGA
>JALRKC010000086.1 GCA_023254955.1 Candidatus Nanopelagicales bacterium
AAGGTGGAATGTTGCGTAAAACCAACCTTTTTATAAATTGCTCGAGCTCTTTCGTTGTAATCGTTCACATATAGAGAGACGTTTGGGGCAAAGTGGCGTCTTGCGTAATCAACTACTGCCGCCATTCCTGCTTTCGCAAATCCACGGCCACGATATTGCGGTGGGACCCAGACTCCTTGAACTTGGCAAACCGCATCGGTCACCACGCCAATTTCAGCTTTGAATACCACCTCACCGCGATCAATTCTTGCCAACGATCTACCTGCCGAAATCATTTCAGAAATTCTTGCTCGGTAAGCATTTAAACCCCCACCGGTAACTGGCGACACCCCAACTTCTTCAGTAAACATAGAAATACAAGCAGGAAGTAACAAATCAATTTCTCTCGGCAAGACTCTCCTAACTAGTGGATCTGGCGCCAAAAGTGGAGGTTGATCGATATTTAATAAAGGTTGATTTGCTCTAATATCTCTAGCAATTCCCCAGTGCGGCTTAAGTAACTTCCACAATGCTAAAACTTCATTTACTGGACCTACTAACGAAGAAGATCTGCGCTTTGCTTGAATCAAATATTGGGCAAATGCTTTTTGAGAAATTGGATTAGTTTCTAATGGAATGGTATTTGCGCCGTGGTAAAGCGCTGATTCTATTTTTTGCCCTGATTCAAAAACTAGAATTTCTTCGTGAAGATTAAAAGTTTCATATTGCATCTCCCACAAGCGACTCTCGATAAAAGCGTTAGAAACTCGGTCGCGAATACTTAATGATTTCACCTGCGCAAGATCTGTTTTACGCATTGGTCGAACATGCGACTGCAGCTCGTTCAAAAATTTACCTAACCGAGACGCTTACTTCTCCACTTTCGGCAGTTGTCATAGTTGCGGCAATTCGGTTTGCCTCTTCAACTAATACCGAGACGATTTCTTCTTCAGGTACGGTTTTGATAACTTCACCCTTAACGAAAATCTGACCCTTACCGTTACCTGAAGCAACTCCAATATCTGCTTCTCGAGCTTCTCCAGGTCCGTTTACCACGCAACCCATTACTGCCACTCTTAGCGGAACAGTGAAATCTTTCAAAGCTTCTGTAACTTGCTCAGCCAAACTGTAAACATCAACCTGGGCTCTTCCGCAAGATGGGCAAGAAACTATTTCAAATCCGCGTTGCTTTAAATTCAAAGCTTCTAATATTGCTGTGCCAACTTTTACTTCTTCCACAGGTGGTGCGGATAAAGATACGCGAATGGTGTCGCCAATTCCTTGAGAAAGTAAGGCACCAAAAGCAGTTGCAGACTTAATGGTTCCTTGGAAAGCAGGGCCAGCTTCGGTGACACCTAAGTGCAACGGGTAATCGCACTTTTCAGCTAGTAACTGATAAGCCTTGATCATTACTACGGGATCGTTATGTTTTACTGAAATTTTGAAATCAAAGAAATCATGTTCTTCAAATAACGATGCCTCCCAAAGGGCAGATTCCACCAACGCTTCGGGTGTTGCTTTGCCATATTTTTCAAGCAATCTTTTGTCTAATGATCCAGCATTAACGCCAATACGTATCGGAGTTCCAGCATCTTTTGCTGCTTTTGCAATCTCGCCAACACGATCATCAAACTGTTTAATGTTTCCAGGATTTACCCTGACTCCCGCGCAACCGGCGTCGATTGCTGCAAAAACATATTTTGGTTGAAAATGAATATCAGCAATAACCGGTATTGGGGATTTTTTAGCAATAGCTGGCAAGGCATCTGCATCATCTTGACTCGGAACAGCAACTCGGACAATTTGACATCCCGATGCAGTTAGTTCGGCTATCTGTTGAAGTGTTGAATTTATGTCAGCAGTCAACGTTGTGCACATTGATTGCACGGAAATAGGAGCATCCCCGCCAACTTCTACTGGGTTGGTTGGGTGATTTAAACGAATCTTTCGACTTTTTCGACGTGGAGCCACTGTGGGAGGTGGCGTACCTGGCAAACCTAAATTAATTGCAGTCATGCCCTCATTATTCCCTCAACCTGCAAGCTTCGCCTATTTTGGTCCTTAACCGCCCAGTCTTATTGGATTGACTAGATCTACATAGATCAAAAGCAGTCCCAAAACCAATAAAACTGAAGCCATTGAGTAAGCGATCGGTAACATCTTTGCCACATCAGCGGGCCCCGGCGTTGGTTTTCTAAATAATTTTGCAAGTTGGCGTCTTGCGCCTTCGTAAAGTGCACCCGCTACATGGCCACCATCTAACGGCAAAAGCGGAATCATGTTGAACAAAAACAGTGCCATATTCATTGAACCTAAAAGTAAAAGCAATTGCACAAATCTCCATGATGCAGGCAAATCTGCCGCCGCAATTTCGCCGCCTACGCGCGTTACTCCCACTACGCCAACCAAGCCCTCTGGATCTCTTTGCTCACCCAAAAACGCAGCACCAAATAAATCCCCAATTCTTGCCGGCAAACTTAAAATTGCTTGTCCTGTTGCCGTTGTGATGTTTGCCATCACTATAAAAACTTCTTCGATGCTTTCGCGTTGCATTTTTACTTCTGGAGAAATTCCTAAATAAGGACTTTGAGTTTCAGGCACTCCCTCACTTGCTGGTCTCGTGACTAAAACTATTTCGGCTCGAAGAGAGATATTCTGCCCACCGCGCTCTACAACTATTGTAGTTAAAGCAAAATC
>JALRKC010000087.1 GCA_023254955.1 Candidatus Nanopelagicales bacterium
TTGCAGAATTAGAGCCAAATACTAAAACAGTTGAGAAGGCACTTTGGTCACCAAGCACCTCAGTTGCTGATCCAAAAAGTTTAGTTACTGCTTTAAGACAAGACCTTGAATCTTTAGGGGTAGAAATTTTATTGTCTGAGCAAGTGACAGGAATAGATAGTAAAATTGTAAAAACTCAAAATGCTAAATATAGTTATGGTCATTTAATTAACGCCGCTGGGTTGTATGCAGATAAAATTGCACACAAATTAGGCTTTGGTTTGCAATATGACATGTTGCCATTTAAAGGTTTATATTGGTATGCACCTAAATTAAAAAATACAATCCATCACCATATTTACCCGGTGCCAGATCCGAGAAACCCATTTTTAGGCGTGCATTTAACAGTTACCGTTTCTGGTGATATAAAAATTGGCCCAACAGCTATTCCAGCTTTTTGGCGCGAAGATTATGGTGGTTTTGCTAATTTTAAATTGCCTGAGCTTTTTCAAGTTTTAACTGATTTACCAAGGTTTTTGGTCTCTCCTCATCACAATGCCTGGTCTTTGGTTGCCAGTGAAATGCCTAAATATTCAAGAAAATATTTGGTGAATCAAGCTAAAAAGTTAGTACCTGAGCTTGATGAAAAAGACTTTAATAAAAAAGGCCAAATCGGAGTTCGAGCTCAGCTCTTTGATAAAAAAGATAAGCGCCTAGAAATGGATTTCGTAGTTGAATCGGGCGCAAATTCCACCCACGTGCTTAACGCAGTTTCGCCTGCTTGGACAACCAGCTTGTCTTTTGCTAAATACGTAGTTGAAAATTACATCAAGATTTAAAAAGTTTTAGCGTCAATCACAAAACGATATTTAACATCGCTTGCGACTACTCGATCATAAGCTTTATTAATTTCTTCAGCTTTTATCACTTCAATATCAGACACAATATTGTGTTTACCTGAAAAATCTAACATTTCTTGGAGTTGGGAAACTGACCCAATCATGCTGCCAGCCACTCGACGTCTTTGATTCAGCACATTAAAAGCCTCAATTGGGTAAGGTTTACCACTTAATCCAACCATTACTAGAGTTCCATTAAGTTTTAGCATTTGTAAATAATCATTCAAGTCAATCGGTGCAGAAACTGTATTAATGATTAAGTCAAAATTAAATTTATGTTTTTCAAAAATTTCTGGATCTTTCGTAACAACAAAGTGATCTGCGCCCATTCTTTTAGCATCAGCTTCTTTATTTGCAGAATGCGATAAAACAGTAACTTCAGCGCCTAGGGCATGAGCGTATTTAACTCCCATGTGGCCAAGCCCACCTAAACCAATAATGGCAACTTTTTTGCCTGGGCCAGCTGCCCAATGTTTTAGGGGCGAGTAGAGCGTGATTCCCGCGCAAAGAAGTGGAGCTACTCCAGCTAAATCTAAATTTTCAGGAATGCTAACTACATAGTTTTCATCGATCACGATTCCTGTTGAATAGCCGCCTTGAGCAACAGTTACGCCATCGCGCTCAAATCCGTTATAGGTACCAGTCATACCTTCAAGACAGTATTGACTTTCACCAGCTAAACAATTTTCACAATTGCGACATGAATCAATATAGACACCGACGCCAGCTAAATCGCCAACTTTAAATTTTTTAACTTCACTTCCAACCGCAGTAACCTTGCCAGCGATTTCATGACCAGGCACCATGGGGAACATTGCGTCGCCCCATTCTTCTCTCACTTGGTGAATATCCGAATGACAGATACCAGCATAAAGAATTTCTATTTGCACATCGTTAGGTTTTAAGTCACGTCTTGAAAATTCATAAGGAACTAAATCTGCTTTAGGTTTTAGAGCGGCATAGCCTTTAACTTGCAATTTTTACTCCTTAAATCTTTCTTAAGCGCGCCCGAAGGGATTCGAACCCCTAACCTTTTGATCCGTAGTCAAATGCTCTATCCGTTGAGCTACGGGCGCTCGGTTTCGTACATTACTTACCTGGCGGAGGCGGAGGGATTTGAACCCTCGTGGAGGTTTTATCCCCCTCCCGCTTAGCAGGCGGGTGCCATGGACCGGACTAGGCGACGCCTCCAGGCGCGGAGGGCGTGGGATTTGAACCCACGAGGAGCGTGAACTCCTACCGGTTTTCAAGACCGGCGCCATCGGCCACTAGGCGAGCCCTCCTCGGACATTCTTTCATTGATGGATGAAGCAGGGTTAGGCCGGTGCATGCGAGACTAGAGGCAAATGCAAATTGTGATTATTCCTGCTCGTGGTGGCAGTAAAGGAATTAAAAGAAAAAATCTGGCCCTAGTTGGCGGAATTAATTTACTTGAGCGAGCAGTAAGAAGCGCTGGTAGCGCGGAAGTTGATCTAGTTATTGTTTCAACAGACAATGATGAGATTGCTTCTATTGCAAAATCATTGGGATTCCAAGTTCATAGGCGAAGTAGTAAAAATTCATCGGATACTTCATCTAGTGAAAGTGTGATATTAGAAGTTATCAAAGATTTAGGAAGTTCTTGGAGCGACCAGACTGCAATTGCATTGGTTCAAGCAACATCACCATTTATTTCTCCTAAGACTATAAAAGAATGTATGAAAATTGCGCTAGGCGGAAAGGTTGGTTTTTCTGCTGCTA
>JALRKC010000088.1 GCA_023254955.1 Candidatus Nanopelagicales bacterium
TCAATGAAGCTGCGTCAAAAGGTGAAGATAATCTTCAAAAGATGGCCCAAGAAGTTGGCCGTCAGCTAGACAAAGCGGCAGCTAAAGGTGTCATCCATAAAAATCAGGCTGCTAATCGCAAATCGGCTGTTGCGAAAAAAGCATCAAAAGCAAAAAAATAACTTTTAATTCGTACACATGCTTCTAACTGTGTGCTCTAATAAAAATCTTTTTTGCGCTGAATCTAGATAGTTTCCTGCTAGCCCCGCTTTGAGTGAGGCGTCCACTTTTGATAATTCAATTGTTGCGTCTGCCAGTTTTTTTGGTGTCCAATTCTTTAAATAATTTCTTAAAAATTTAATGCGAAATGGGTTTATCGCTAACTCTTTGGCAATCTCTACGTCACCCATGCCTTTGGGTGCTCCAGCAATTCTTACTAAATATCTAACATTTGAAGAAATAGAGCTAACTATGGGTATTGCAGAATTCGGATCCTGCTCCAAGGAAGCATAAAGCAAATTTAGCGCCTTTGCAGTTTTCTTATTTAATATTGCATCAGCAATCTCATAGCTACGGATCTCGGCTACCCCTTGGTAGTACTGCAAGACATCGATCTCAGTAATTGGATCATTTACCACATCGGTAGCAAGTTGCGATACTGCTGCGGCTAGCTCTCGCAAGTCCTCACCAATTGCAGATTTTAAAATTGTCACAGCCTCATCTGTAATTTTTCGTTTTTTAGACTTAAACTCAACCTTTATCCAACTTTCATAATCTTCACTTTTTTTAAACTTATCAATTTTCAATTCACGAACTTTGGCATTCCTAATCGCTTTTAGAATTCCTGCACCGCCCGTACCTCCGCGGTGAATCATGATCAAGTAATAATCTTCTAACTCATCAAAGTCTGTATTCTTTAAAAAAGTGACAAAATTACTATTAATTTTGTCTTCTGAAATATTTAAGTTATCCAAAATTACTAACTTCATGCCTCCAAATAGGCTCGGCGAGCTAGCTTCTAAAAATCTGGACCAAGCGTCATCATCACTAACGTTTATTTGAACTTTTTCAAGATCTTCGAATTTATTTTTTAGAGCTTGATAGCTAGTATTAATTTCTCGATCTACCAACAACTCTTCTGTTCCAGAAATTAGTAATGATTTACTGCTCAATTATTTTCTTTCCTCTAGAAGGCTAATTCTAATCAGATTTCTATATTTGTAGCCAACTACCGCGCTTATGGCAGTAATCAGTGCGAAGAAAGTGACAGAAGAAAATGAAATCTGGGCGAATGGTAATTTTGCCAAACTGTTTGCCACAAACTCTATCCATATTGCAGCTGGTAAAGCCAAATAAATGAAAACTATTGACAATGGTGGGGACACCGTAGCGCTAATCAAAGTTAAAAAGCCAAAAACCGTTACCCAAGCAACCGTAGGCATTGCCAATGCATTTGCCGCAAGTGAAATCAAAGAAATTTCGCCCACCATAAAACCAATCAGTGGATAGGTCACTATTTGGGCGCTAAGCGTCATAGTAATTAATAAAATTAGAAACTTGGGCGTTTTAGGAAGGTGCGCTACCCATAATTTTTGGATTTGTGGAGCTAACAAAACTAGTCCAGCTGTTGCTGCAACCGAAAGCATAAAACCCCAATTGGTAGCGAGAAACGGGTCTATTAGCAATAAAAAAATTATTGAAAAGCTTAATGCACCAAAACTCGTCCTAGGCCCACCAAAAGTGAGTGACCAAATCCCAATCAAACCCATGACTGTTGCTCTCATTGCGCTTGGTTCAAATCTCACTAAAATTAGAAAAACAATTAATAACAAGAGGCTAAAGCTAAAAACACTTTTTCGTCTTAAGGTGAGTACTTTGAAAAACCAGATAAAAACTGCTAAGAGAATTGCTATATTCCCTCCACTGACTGCAGTTAAGTGAGTCAAGCCTGTTTTTCTCATTGCCTCGGTAAATTCCTTACTTTGCAGGCGGGTATCCCCAGAAACCAAACCTGGGATTAATCCAGCAGCACTATGGTTCACAGACTTAGCAACTTGAGAAAAATTCTCTCTGAATCTATTAATTTCTGAGTAAAAATAACTGGGGTGCTGAGCAATTGAAGCTTCTTCTACTCTTACTAAAAAAGCTTTATCATCTCGATAGGAAGCTGCAATTCGCCCCACAACTTCTACTGATGCGCCATAAGTTAATCCAGATGGTTCTTGCGAAAAAGTTAAAATTATTGGTAGTGAAGCGTTCCAGGTATTCTCATCATCGCTGAGGGACTTTGATTTTGCTAATACTTCCCAATAACTTTGGTCGGTGTAAGGATTTTTATTTTTCCGCTCCTGGACATCACTTTGTGTTATTGCCACAATTTTTACTGAAGACTTAGTCAAAATTAAATCTTGAGTTACAGCTTGATCTAAAGTTTTCAATCTTAAAAATATAAATAGCGATGATCCAATAAGTAATGTCATGATTAGTAAAATTTCTACAAAATAATCTTTTTTAAAAAGTAAGGAAACAAAGCAAATAACTAAGAAAATCCACATGATTGAATAATTAT
>JALRKC010000089.1 GCA_023254955.1 Candidatus Nanopelagicales bacterium
CGACCATTCGAAATGATATGGCACTTTTAGAAGAAGAAGGTTTAATCGTCCAGCCCCATACCAGCGCTGGGCGAATTCCTACCGAACAAGGCTATAGATATTTTGTAGACAGATTAAATGAAGTTCGCGCATTGTCTGCTGCCGAGCAAAGTGCAATTTCTAAGTTTCTCTCTGGTGCGGTAGATCTAGATGATGTTATGCAAAGAACCGTACGTCTTTTAGCGCAAATGACCGGGCAAGTAGCTCTAGTCAAATATCCATCTTTAGCAAAATCGATCTTGCGTCACTTTGATTTAGTTCTCTTAAATGAAAAAAGAGTAATGATTATGTTAGTGGCTAATACCGGCAGATTAGAACAGTCTGTTCTAGAGACACAAGAAAATATCTCAGCTGAATTAATTGAAACTTTAAAACAAAAAATTAAAGAATTAATTCTCGACAAAAAATTTAGTGAAATTGGCAAAGTGTTAAAAGATTTATCCTTAAAATTTAGTAAAGCAGAACAAGCATTTGTAGAAAGTATTACCGAGCTGGTTATAGATACGGCAATTGAACCTGAGGAGAGACGGATTGCTGTTGGTGGAGCAGGAAACCTGGTTAGATTGGATGCTGAGTTCAGTAAAGCCTTACTACCGGTGCTAGATCAGATTGAAGAAAATGTGGTGCTATTAAAGCTATTAGGTGAACTTTCGAGTGCACAAGATCTTAAAGTAAGTATTGGTAGCGAAAATAAACTTGAAAACTTAAGAGCAGCGAGCGTGATTAGTAGTGGATACTCTAGTAAAGAAGTGATTTCACAATTGGGAGTTGTCGGCCCAACTAGAATGGATTATCCAAATACAATTAGCAGTGTTACCGCGATTGCACGTTATTTGGGAAAGATTTTATCGAATGGTTAAAGCTTGAATGGCTAGAGATTATTATGAAGTACTAGGGGTAGCAAATGATGCATCTGGCGAAGAAATTAAAAGAGCTTATAGAAAACTTGCTCGAGAATTACATCCAGATTTAAATCCAGACCCAACAGCTGCTGAAAAATTTAAAGAAGTTACAACTGCGTATGAAACTTTAAGTGATGATCAAAAAAGAAGAATGTACGATCTAGGTTTTTCGGGAAGCACAGGAAGCAGCGGTGGTTTTGGATTTGGTGGTTTAGGTGATTTTGTTGACGCTTTCTTTGGTCAAACTACCCAAAGGGGGCCGAGATCTAGATCTAGACGTGGTCAAGATGCCTTAATAGAAATAGATCTTGAGTTAGCAGAAGCTTTTTCGGGAATTACCAAAGATATAACGGTAGAAACAGCAGTTGTTTGTCCAAATTGCGATGGATCTTGCGCTGCTCCCGGCACGAATCCCACAACTTGTTCGATGTGTAAGGGCCGTGGTGATGTACAGACAGTTCAAAGATCACTTTTAGGTCAAGTTGTAACCAGTAGACCTTGTCCGCAATGCGCAGGGTATGGAACAGTTTTAACTTCGCCATGTGCAGATTGTGCCGGCGAAGGAAGGGTTAGAACCAGAAAAACTATTTCTGCCAAGATACCTGCTGGTGTTGATAACGGAACAAGAATTCAGCTAGTCGGGCAAGGTGAAGTAGGGCCAGGCGGTGGAGAATCTGGGGATTTGTATTTAGAAATTAATTTAATTCCACACAAGACATTTCATAGGGTCGGCGATGATTTGCAGTGTGTAATCAATTTACCAATGACTGCGGCAATTCTAGGTACGAGTTTTACTTTACAAACTCTAGAAGGCGATGAAGAAATTTCTATCAAGCCAGGCACCCAATCTGGCACAGTATTAAATCTAAAAGGTAAGGGAATGCCAAGAGTCAGGCGCGATTCGCGTGGAGACTTATTGATCGAAATACTGGTAGCAACTCCAACAAATCTAGACGCCGCTCAACGTAAAATTATTGAAGAATTAGCGAGTCTTCGCAATGAAACTGCCATTGAATTTAAACCAGAAGAAATTACAAAAACATCTTTTTTTGGGCGGTTAAAAGACGCTTTTAGCCGATGAAAATGCAGAGCGCATATTTTCTCTCAAATTTTACACAGGGCGATCAAACAATAACGCTAGATGATAAAGAATCACATCACGCAATTTCCGTAAGAAGAGTAAAGCTGGGCGAGAAGGTCTATGTAACTAATGGCGAAGGTTTAGTAGCAGCCGGTGAAGTAGTTTCTATAAATAAAAAACTTGAAGTTGAGGTTCATAATATCGAGCAGATTTCTAAAACAAAAAAGCAAATTACTGTGCTACAAGCAGTTTTAAAAGGGGACAGATCTGATTTTGCTGTTGAATTAATGACTGAAGTCGGAGTGAGTCAGATAGTTTTTTGGTCGGCTGATAGATCAGTGGCAAGAATTGAAGCAAAATCTGAAAAAGTCTTACAAAGATGGCAGCATCTAGCAGCAGCTGCAACTAAGCAGTCAAGGCAAGCATGGCTCCCGAAGATCTCATACTGTAGAGGGATTGAGGAAGCGATCGAACTGTTCAAGGATCATCAAGAGATTTATCTTTTAGATTACGAAG
>JALRKC010000008.1 GCA_023254955.1 Candidatus Nanopelagicales bacterium
GTTGGAAGCAATTACCCAATCCAAAAAAATCTGAAGTTCCCGTGAATGCAATCGTCCCATTTTCTGATCTAAGTCGCGTTGAAAAATTAGTAAAAACTGTTGGATCAAACACCATTAAAGTAAAATTTGTCGCGAAAGATTTGAAAGCAGATCTTGCGATTTTAGAGAAGATTTCTCAAACGGTAACTTCGCCAATCTTTAGAATTGATTTCAATCAAGCTCTCAGCGCAGAGTTAACTCAAGAATACCTAGATGGACTGGCAGATTTTAATATTGAATATCTTGAAGAACCTAGCACTGACCTTGCGGTTATAAAAAAAATAAAGCAAAGAATTCCGATAGCAATAGACGAATCCATAAGATTACAAACTGAGGCAATTGATTTAACTTGGGTTAAAAACCTTGATTGGGCAGATTTTTGGATACTAAAGCCAATTCCCTTGGGAGGTTTTAGTCGGACTCAATTAATTGCTGAAGCGGCCACCAAGCCAGTGGTTATTTCTGGCAGTTTCGATTCTTCTTGCGGGCTGTATTTAACGACACTCGCCGCTACTTGGTTAAGTGAATTGCCAGCTGGTGCTGCAACCGGCGCGCTTTTAAAAACAGATGTGACTGCAAACTCTTTGATTCCTACTAAAGGGATGGTTGAGGTAAAAAAAGTGGTACCAGATTTGATCACAACCCCACCAGAATCAGTTGTTGGTAAATTGTTCAGGCAATTAGAAACTGCCTATTTCGAACTAGTGCAATTGGAAGGATGAATGACCAATCCGCAGTCAGTCCAAGGTGCCGAATCCTTAGTTAACAGTTTTTTATTAGCTGGAGTTAAAAATTTTGTGGTTTCGCCCGGCTCTAGAAATGGAGCTTTGTCGCTAGCTCTAGCTGCGGCGAGCGATGAGAAATTAATTAATTTAGCAATTCGAATAGATGAGAGATCAGCAGCTTTTGTTGCCTTAGGAATGGCACTAAAAACCAAAACTCCAGCTGTGGTGGTTTGCACTTCTGGTACTGCAGCTGCAAATTTATTGCCAGCGTTAGTTGAAGCAAAATATAGCGAGGTACCACTAATTGCTATCACCGCAGATCGCCCAAAGGAATTAATTAATACTGGAGCGAGTCAGACTATTGATCAAGAAAATATCTTTGGCAATACGGCAAAATTAAATTTAACGCTGGATAGTGAAACACAGGATCTTGCATCTTGGGCTAATGATGTAGAAGATTTAATAAATGAAATAGCAGAAAACCCACAGCCAGCACATATCAATATTCATTTTTCAGAGCCATTAATCCCTAGTGAAGGTCTGGAATTTTCAAAGCCAGGTAACTTTCAGTTAATAAAAAATGATCCTATTGAATTACCAAAGGACTTTATTAATAAAAAAGGCTTAATTATTGCTGGGGCTACCTTTGAGAATTTAGATTCTTATGTAGATGATTTAGCCGCAAATTTAAATTGGCCAGTTGTTGCAGAGCCACCTAGCTTGGCTTCAGTAAACAAAATTAGCCATCATCCTGCAGTGCTAGCTGCGCTGCCTGAAGATTTACAACCAGAAGTGCTTTTAACTGTTGGGCGAGTTGGATTATCGCGCCCTACTGCGAAATTACTCGCTAACGTAAAAAGAAAAATTCACTTAAATTCACCTAAAGTTCTTGATCAAGTTAGGGCAGAGGTAGTAACTAAACAACTTGCAAAATTACCTACTAGAAAACAATCTGAAGATTGGATCGCTATTTGGAATGAAGTAAATCGCAAAGCCGAAAACGCCGCTTCCAAAAGAAAAGTGAATCAGCCTGAGTTATTGCAAGTGGTGACTAATTTGTTTTTAAATGCTGCAGCAGACTCTCATATTCACTTGAGTGCCAGCTTGGCTGCAAGAGATTTTGAATTAATGCTCACCAAAGATCTGGCCAAAGCTATGGCAGCAAAAGGAATAACTGTTTCTATGAATCGAGGAGTTAACGGAATAGATGGAGTTGTTTCGACCGCGTTCGGCCTATCGCTCGCAGAGCCAGAAAGACAGCACTACTGCTTACTTGGTGATATTGCAGCTTTACATGACTTGAGTGGATTTGCTTTGCCATTGGGCGAAAGACCAGTGAATTTACATTTTGTGATTGTAAATAACAATGGTGGGGGAATTTTCTCAACCTTAGAGCAGGCTAGCGTCAAAAACTTTGATCGAGTTTATGCAACTTCGCACGGAATTGAAATTGACAAAGTGTTAGCGCAATTAAAAGTCAAGCAAGTAAACCCGGGTGCCAGGCATGAAATTAAATCAGCCCCGGGGGTGAGTGCCCAAGTCTTTAATGTTGAGCCAATTGAGAAAGCAAAAGAAACAAGAGAAGAGTTTTATAAACTGATAAAACAAGCCATCAATTAAGGCTAGATTTAATTGCAGTCAATTTAGTTTCGATTTCGTGAAGTTCACTTTGTGGGTTACTACCTGCAACAATCCCAGCGCCAGCAAATAATCTCGCTGAATTTTCTGAAATGTGCGCACAGCGCAGTGCGATGCCGAATTCTCCATTACCTTCAGAATCAAACCAACCCACTGGCCCTGCGTAGCGTCCTCGATCCATTTGCTCTAATTCCGAGATTAAGACTCGGGCTCTGCTTTTTGGTGTTCCACAAACTGCTGCAGTGGGATGTAAAGCCCCGGCGAGTGCCAATGCTGGTGCATTATCTACTAATACACCTCTTACATCTGTAGCCAAGTGCGCCAAATTTGCCAAAGTTAAAACCACTGGATCGCTGGGGACTGTCATGTTCGTGCAATGTAGCGCTAGAGCGTCTGCCACGGATTTCACTGCGAATTCGTGCTCTGAAATATCTTTTTCACTTGCTAAGAGCTGTTCGGCCATTTGTTTTGAGTCATCGCTGATTGCGATGGTTCCAGCTAAAACCCTAGAAAGTACTTGCTCATTTTCTTTCCTGATTAGTAGTTCTGGAGTTGCTCCAACTAATCCAGCGACGGAGAATGTCCAGCACTCGTCAAAGTTTTTGGCAAGATTTTTCATCAAGAATCTAGGATCAATTAGGTTTTCGCTAATTACGACTTCATCTTTAGCCAAAACGATTTTATCGATTTCACCGTTTTCAATACGACTAATTGCATTAGCTACCGCAGCTTGCCATTTATCGTCAGATAGGGCACCGTTGGCAAAATCAAGTTTGCCTGGACTAGAAATTGAGTAGGTCTTGCTGAATATGTCAGCAGTAACTTGATTTAAATCAGCCTCACCAAAGACGGTTAGCCAGGATCCGATTTCGTTTCGGCCTACTAGATATTTTGGAACAACTACCATCGATGGTTCGTTAAAAGCATCAAAGGCAAAAGAAGCAAAAGCAATTGCGCCAGAGCCTTGAGTCTGAACTAGATCTTCTATCTTAAGAGTGGCAACAAAATCTTTCCACCATTTATGGGCTCGGGAAAATCGTTCTGTGCCAATAAATTCTTTGCGGGCAATTTCACCCCAGGCAACAATTCCTTTTGAGCGCCTAACCCAACTCATTGGATTTGTGTCAGGAAGAATTTCTAGTAGATTGACATCTCGCTCAAGCCAGACTGAACGAACCAACATTTCGGTGGACATGGATTAATGCTAGAGCGAGGCTAGTTACTTGGCGAGACGAGCGGGTTGAAAAGATTAGGTTATGAATAAAGCGGATTTGAGCAAACAGCCTCGGGCAGTAGCGAAAATGTTTGATCAAGTTGCAAAAAAGTATGACATAACAAACGATATTTTGGCTTTCGGTCAAACCAAAGTTTGGAGACTTGCAACCTTCAAGGCGGTGGCACCTCAAAGCGGCGAATTAATCTTGGATTTAGCAGCAGGAACTGGTACCAGTTCTTTGTCATTTGAAAAAGCTGGGGCAAAAGTAATTTCTGGTGATTTCTCTTTGGGAATGTTAGAGGTGGGAAAAGAGAAATTTGAAGCGCTCACATTTTGTGCGATGGATGCTTTAAAGCTTCCTTTCAGTGACGAGACTTTTGATGCCGTAACAATTTCATTTGGCCTAAGAAATGTTCACCAACTACAAGGCGCTTTAGCTGAAATGAAAAGAGTTTTAAAACCCAATGGTCGCTTGGTAATTTGTGAATTTTCTTCACCCACGAACAAGATATTAAACACAATTTATTTCAAATATCTCTTGGAATATTTGCCTAAGATTGCAAAGTATGTCTCAAGCAACCCTGAGGCGTATGAATACCTTGCTGAATCAATTCAAGACTGGCCAAAACAGGCAGAACTTGCTTCATCAATAAAGAATTCTGGTTTTAGCGCGGTTGCTTGGCGCGATTTAACCTTTGGAATTGTTGCCTTACATCGCGGTCGCAAATAAAATCAAATAGCCTAGAATTACTAAAAAATTCAAGAGTTTTGGCAGATAAACACGGAAAAGGATTTCTTTGAGCGACGCAGATGTAATTGTGGTGGGGGCGGGCCCTTCTGGCTCAACGACTAGTTACTACTTAGCCCAACAAGGTTTAAAGGTATTACTTTTAGAGAAAACCAAGTTTCCGCGCGAAAAAGTTTGTGGTGATGGCTTAACGCCACGTTCCGTCAAGCAGCTTTTAGATATGGGAATTGAACCTACTGAAGCAAATGGGTGGATCAAAAATAAAGGTTTAAGAATTATTGCTGGCAAACATCGCCTGGAGCTGAACTGGCCAGAATTAGAAAGTTTTCCAAATTACGGTCTAGTTAGAACTCGCCAGGACTTTGACGAAATTTTGGCGCAACGTGCAAAAGCCGCTGGCGCTGATTTGCGCGAGGAAACTAGAGTGCTTGGCCCAATTAGAGATGAAAAAACTGGAAGAGTAATTGGAGTAAATGCTAAAACCAAACAAGGAAACGTGAGTTTTCATGCACCGTTTGTAGTCGCAGCTGACGGTGTTTCAGCTCGTATGGCTTTAGCTCTAGGTTTGCAAAGAAGAGAAGATCGTCCGATGGGCGTTGCGGTGAGAACTTATTACAAATCGCCGCGAACTAATGATGACTTTATGGAATCTTGGCTCGAACTTTGGGATGGCGACAAATTACTACCTGGGTATGGATGGATTTTTGGAGTAGGTGATGGCACTAGCAACGTAGGGCTAGGAATCCTAGATTCATCTCCAGCGTTTCAAAGTATCGATTACAAAGAATTATTAAAAAAGTGGCTAGAACAAACTCCGCTTGAGTGGGGTTATCGAGATGAAAATATGGTTGGTGAAATTCGCGGAGCTGCGCTGCCTATGGGATTTAACCGTCAACCTTTTTATACGCAAGGGTTAGTTTTGGTTGGGGATTCTGGCGGCATGGTTAATCCTTTCAATGGTGAGGGAATTGCTTACGCCATGGAGTCAGGCAAAGTTGCAGCTGAAGTAATTGCAGAAGCCGCAAAAGCAAATAATGAATTTGCCAGAGAAAAAATTCTTCATCAATATCCAGCTTTAATGAGAGACAGATTAGGTGGCTACTACACATTAGGAAGAATTTTTGTAAAAATAATTGGCAACCCCGAGGTTATGAAAATCGCGACCAAGTACGGGTTGGGCTATGACCGCTTGATGAGATTTACTCTCAAGTTGCTCGCCAATTTAACTGATCCCAATTCAAAAGAGACCTCAGACCGAATAATCAATGCCCTAAGCAAAATCGCACCAGCCGCTTAAGTCACAAGTGCACAAAGTGAAAACTACGGGTGAGGTGGGTCTTCCTTAGACCTCCTTAATAACTAGACTAACTTTGTACAGACTTTCACAAGCACCTTTAGTTAGCTAGGAGTTCTTTTGAACGCTGCTTGGCCCATTATCGGGCTCGGAGCAATAGCCCTTGGCTTCGCAGTTATTTCTGTAGTCCTCGGTGCCGTGACTGGTCCAAAAAAATATAACCGAGCAAAACTAGATTCATACGAATGTGGAATCGAACCAACCCCACAACCACAAGGTGGCGGAAAGTTCCCGATCAAGTATTACTTAGTTGCGATGATGTTCATAATTTTTGATATTGAAATAATTTTTTTGTACCCTTGGGCAGTAGCTTTTGACCAGCTAAATATGTTTGCAATTTTTGCGATGCTTCTATTTTTGTTTAACATCATGGTTGCCTATGTTTATGAATGGCGACGTGGCGGATTGGAATGGGAATAGTAAATGGGTCTTGAAGAAAAACTCCCTAGTGGAGTTTTGTTAACTTCAGTTGAGAAGCTGGCTGGTTATGCACGTAAATCTTCAATGTGGCCAGCAACTTTTGGTTTAGCTTGTTGTGCAATTGAAATGATGGCATCTGGGGCTGGGCGGTATGACTTAGCGCGTTTTGGAATGGAAGTCTTTAGAGCGTCTCCCAGACAAGCCGATCTAATGATCGTGGCAGGTCGTGTTAGTCAAAAGATGGCTCCAGTGCTTCGACAAATCTACGATCAAATGGCTGAGCCTAAGTGGGTATTAGCTATGGGGGTTTGCGCATCTAGTGGAGGAATGTTTAACAACTATGCGATTGTGCAAGGTGTAGATCACGTAGTTCCAGTGGATATGTATTTACCGGGATGTCCGCCAAGACCTGAGATGTTAATTGACGCCATTTTGAAGATTCATGACCAAGCGATGAATAAAAAACTTGGTGCACACGCAAAGAAAGAGATCATTCAGAATGAAGAAGTAGCTCTAAAAACCTTGCCCTTGATTGAATCAACAGGACTACTTAGATGAGTGACGAGAAAGATCTTGTAGCACAAGAGGCTGATTTAACGATTAAATCAGTTCGCACTGGTGCATTTGGACCAAGTGATGGCGCTGATACTTCAGGCTTTGGGGGATTAGTAAACGTCGTCACTTCGCGACCAGCTGCGGTGCGACCATTTGGTGGTTGGTTTGATCAAGTTGCTGATGCTTTAGCCAAAGCCCTTGAAGCAAAGGGTAAAAGCTTTGAGCAGGTAATTTCAAAAGTAGTTATTGCACAAAATGAAATTACCTTCATAGTCAAGCGGGAACACTTGCTAAGTTTTGCCCAGGTCTTGCGTGATGATGCTGCACTCCGCTTTGAAATGTGCTTAGGTGTCATGGGTGCGCACTGGCCAAATGAAAAAAATGAAGAATTACATGCGATCTATCCATTTTTATCAGTAACGCATAACCGACGAGTATTTGCTGAAGTTACCGCGCCAGATTCTGATCCGCATATTCCATCTTTAACCGGAATTTATCCGGCTAACAATTGGCATGAGCGTGAAGTTTATGATTTTTTTGGAATTATTTTTGATAATCACCCAGCCTTAACTCGAATTGAAATGCCAGATGATTGGGCAGGTCATCCGCAAAGAAAAGATTATCCACTTGGTGGAATCCCTGTCGAATATAAAGGGGCCACTATCGCACCTCCTGATGAAAGACGGAGTTATCACGGATGAGCACTGACATGTTTTCACAATCTTTCGATACGACCGAAGGCAAGGTTTACAACGTTTCTGGAGGCGACTGGGAAACCGTGCAAGGTGGAACACCAGGTGAAACTTCACGCATGGTTATCAACATGGGGCCACAACACCCTTCCACCCACGGCGTATTGCGTTTAATTCTTGAGGTTGAAGGCGAAACAATTATTCAAGCCCGATGCGGAATCGGTTATTTGCATACCGGCATCGAAAAGAATATGGAATATAGAAATTGGGTGCAAGGCACAACTTATGTAACTCGCATGGATTATTTAACCCCCATTTTTAATGAAACTGCTTATTGCTTAGCTGTTGAGAAGTTGCTGGGTATTACGGATCAAATCCCAGAGCGTGCCACCACCATTCGCGTGATGATGATGGAGCTAAATCGCATCTCATCACATCTAGTCGCGCTTGCCACTGGCGGCATGGAGCTTGGTGCATTAACCGCGATGACAAATGGTTTTAGAGATCGAGAATTAATTTTAGATATTTTTGAGATGGTCTCAGGTTTAAGAATGAATATGGCTTATGTAAGACCAGGAGGCGTTGCCCAAGATTTGCCACCTGGCGCTGAGCAAAAAATCCGGGATACCGTGCAACTTTTACGAAAGAGATTAAAAGATAACAAGAGTATTTTGGTAGATAACCCAATTTGGTTGCTGCGCACCAAGGGAATTGGGGAATTGGATTTAACGGGCTGTATGGCTTTGGGCATTACCGGGCCGGTATTGAGGTCGACGGGACTGCCATGGGATTTGAGAAAAACTCAGCCTTATTGCGGTTATGAAAACTATGAATTTGATGTAGTCACTGAGAACACCGCAGATACTTATGGCAGATTTTTAATTCGTGTAGAAGAGATGAATCAATCATTAAACATCGTGGAGCAAGCGCTTGATCGTTTAAAGCCAGGGCCTGTGATGGTAGAAGATAAAAAAATTGCCTGGCCAAGTCAGCTTGCGCTAGGTGGAGACGGTTTAGGAAACTCCCTTGAGCACATTCGAAACATCATGGGCACCAGCATGGAAGCTTTGATCCATCACTTCAAATTAGTTACCGAGGGCTTCCAAGTTCCTGCCGGACAAGCTTATGCGGCAGTCGAATCACCTCGCGGTGAATTAGGTGCTTTTGTAATAAGCGATGGAGGCACTAAGCCATATCGCGTTCACTTTAGAGATCCTTCTTTTAATAACTTGCAAGCTGTTTCGGCAATGGGCGAAGGCGGACAAGTAGCCGATCTCGTTGCCGCCGTTGCCAGCATTGACCCAGTGATGGGTGGTGTTGATCGATGATCGCAGAAATTACTGATGCTGACTTTAAGCAGTTAGATCAACTAGCAAAAAAGTACCCAGAGCGTAGAAGCGCTTTACTACCAATGCTTCACTACGTACAGTCAGTGCAAGGTCAGGTATCTCCGGCTGGCATAAATGCCTGCGCAAAAGTTTTAGATTTAACTCCAGCAGAAGTTGCTGCGGTAGCAACTTTTTACACCATGTTTAAGCGCTTTCCTTTAGGAAAGCATCACATCGGAGTTTGCACTAATTCACTCTGTGCGATTTTGGGCGGGGATGAATTATGGAAAGAATTAAGTGAAACCTTGGGTATCGGTCATGATGAAACCACCGAAGACAAAATGTTTACCATTGAAAGAATAGAATGTCAGGCTGCCTGCACCATGGCGCCGGTAATGACGGTTAATTGGGAATTTTTTGACAAGATGGATCCGCAAAAAATGCGCGAATTAATCGAGAAGTTAAAAACTGGCGCACCAGTGCAGTCAACTCGTGGGGCTACTATTACCTCGATTCAAGATACCGAAAAAGTTTTGGCTGGAATCAATGATGGTAAGTCTGAAGAGAGTGATGCAATTGACGAGATCATGCTCGCGGGACTGCAAGTTGCAAAAGCACGCGGTATGAGCGCACCCAAAGGTGAAGGGTTTTAAAAAATGGCACTGACACCAATATTGACAAAAATTTGGGACCAGCCTAAGAGTTGGACTTATGAGACTTATTCAAAAAATGGTGGTTACCAAGCTTTGAAAAAAGCCTTAAAAATGTCTCCAGATGAAGTTATAAATATTGTCAAAGATTCTGGTTTGCGCGGTCGCGGTGGTGCTGGGTTCCCAACCGGTTTGAAGTGGTCTTTTGTTCCTCAAAATGATGGAAAGCCTCACTACTTAGTTGTTAATGCTGACGAGTCAGAGCCGGGTGCATGTAAGGACATTCCTTTAATGTTGGCAAATCCTCATGCCTTGGTAGAAGGTGTAATCATCGCTTCTTATGCGATACGTGCAAAAAATGCCTTTATCTATATTCGTGGCGAAGTTCCTCATGCAATTAGAAGAGTTACTGATGCAGTGGAACAAGCTAAAGCAAATGGATTTGTCGGTAAAAATATTTTGGGTTCAGATTTTTCAATCAATATTGTGGTGCACGCTGGCGCTGGTGCCTATATCTGTGGAGAAGAAACTGCACTCTTAGATTCATTAGAAGGTCGGCGCGGTCAACCAAGATTGAAGCCACCATTCCCAGCAGTGGCTGGCCTTTACGCATCTCCAACTGTAATTAACAATGCTGAAACTATCGCGGCAGTTCCAGTGATCGTTTTGAATGGCGCTGACTGGCATAAATCAATGGGAACAGAAAAATCTCCAGGTTTTAAATTGTTCGCACTTTCCGGTCACGTTGAGCGCCCAGGAATTTACGAAGCAGCACTAGGAACTCCATTTAGCGAGTTATTAGATTACGCCGGGGGAGTTAGAAAAGGCCACAAACTTAAGTTTTGGATTCCAGGTGGCTCATCTGTTCCGATGCTTACTGAAGAGCACATAGATATTCCAATGACTTACGAAGATATGCAAGCTGCTGGCACCATGCTGGGAACTGGCACACCAATGGTTTTTGATGAAACCGTGAGTGTGGTTCGAGCAATTTCGCGTTGGATTGAGTTTTATAAACACGAATCTTGTGGAAAGTGCACACCATGTCGAGAAGGCACGGGCTGGATGGTCGGCTTGCTAGAAAAGTTTGAACACGGCGAAGGAAAGCATTCTGACTTGGATCTATTGCATGACATCTCTGCACAAATTGCAGGTAGATCATTTTGTGCCTTAGGTGATGCTGCTGCAACACCATTCCCGGCTGCGATGAAATATTTTAAAGATGAGTTTGTGCAAGCCGAAACCATCGCACCAGATCAAATCTTTCCAATTGAAAAAAGCAATAACTTTCAAACCGTGAGTGTGTCATGACCCAAACAGTTGAAAACAAAGAAGCAATGCAAGATTTAATTACATGCTCAATTGATGATATTGAGATTCAAGTACCAAAAGGTACTTTGATTATTCGTGCTGCAGAAAAACTTGGAACTTTTATTCCAAGATTCTGTGACCACCCGGCACTTGCGCCAGTTGCAGCTTGCCGGATGTGTTTGGTCGAAATTGAAGGAATGCCAAAGCCACAGCCTTCTTGCGCAGTTACTTTGACCGAAGGTATGAAAGTTAGAACTCAATTAACCAGCGAAATCGCTAAGGGCGCCCAAGAAGGCGTGATGGAATTCTTATTAATCAATCATCCACTTGACTGCCCAGTTTGCGACAAGGGTGGAGAGTGCCCATTACAAAATCAGGCAATGTCTAACGGCCGCCCAGACTCACGTTTCGAAATTGATAAGAGAATTTTTGAAAAACCAATTGAACTTTCGACTGAAGTTTTGCTTGATCGAGAGCGCTGTGTTGAATGTGCTCGCTGCACTCGCTTTAGTGAAGAAATTGCTGGAGATAAATTCATTGACTTATTAGAGCGCGGAGCCAAACAACAAATTGGAATTGCCGAAGATGAGCCTTTCAATTCCTACTTTTCGGGTAACACCATTCAAATTTGCCCGGTGGGAGCCTTAACTAGTTCTGCTTATCGATTCAGGTCAAGGCCATTTGATTTAGTTTCAGCTCAAACAACTTGTGAACACTGTGCCTCTGGTTGCAGTTTAAGAACTGATTACCGCCGTGAAACAGTAATGCGTCGCTTAGCGTGGGAAGACAAAAACGTAAATGAAGAATGGAATTGCGATAAAGGAAGATTTGCTTTCACTTATCTTAAAAATCAAAGAGTAAATCACTCAAAAGTACTTAACCAAGATGCTTTACTTCCAGATGCTGTTGAATTTGCCGCTAAGGAATTAAAGAAATATCAAGGTCAAATTGGTGTATTAACTGGTGGCCGTTTGACATTGGAAGATGCTTGGAGTTACTCAAAATTTGCCCGGGTAGTTCTCGGCACTAACAACATTGATTTTAGAAACAGGCCGCATTCAAAAGAAGAAGAAGAGTTCTTAGCTCATTCAGTAGCGGGTGGCGTAATAGGTGCCACTTACAAAGATATTGAAAAAGCACCAAGCGTACTTTTGGTTAATTTCGAGCCCGAAGAAGAATCTCCAATCGTCTATTTAAGATTGCGCAAAGCAGTTCGAAATAATCAAACCAAAGTATTTGCCGTAACAAGCTTGGTTACCAAAGGCTTAAAAAAGCTAAACTCGCAAAATATTCTGGTTCGTCCAGGCGATGAAACCAAGTTGATAAATGACGCTTTAGCCCAATGGTCAAATAATCCAGATAAATTAGTTGAAAAACTACACAATCAAATTTCTAAGCCTGGTTCGATAATTTTTGTTGGCGAAAGAGCAGCAGTAATTCCAGGATTACTAACTGCGCTAATAAGGTTTGCTGAAGCTACTGGCGCAAAACTTTCATGGATTCCAAGAAGAGCCGGCGAAAGAGGAGCAGTTGAAGTTGGACTTTTGCCAAACTTGCTACCAGGCGGAAGGCTAGTTAAGAATAAGGATTCCATTGCAGAGTTGGCAGCAGTTTGGGGAGTTGAAGCAAAAGAGATTCCACAAAACACTGGTTTGAATGCTGAAGAAATTGTGGAAGCTGCTATTGCGGGAAAGATTAAAGCCTTAGTGATTGCTGGTATGGAGTTAAAGGATTATCCAAATCCAACTAAATTGAATGCGGCGCTGGAAAAAGTTGAATTTATCTTGGCGTTAAGTGTTAACCACAATGATCTAACCCAAAAAGCAGATGTTTTACTACCGGTCGCCGGTGTTACTGAAAAATCAGGAACTTTTGTTAACTGGGAAGGAAGACCTCGACCATTTGGTAAAGCCATGACTCAAAATAAAGCTTTAAGTGATTCAAGAGTACTTGCCTTCTTGGCTGAAGCAATGGGACATGATTTTGGCCCGCAAACAACTGCTGATATTAGAAATGATTTGTCCGCTCTAGGAGTAAGTGACTTAGGTGAGGCAAAAGCCCCAGATTTTGATGCCAAGGTGGTTCCAAGTTTGGCTGATAATCAATTACTTCTTAGCACTTTTAATCAACTCATTGATGATGGAGCTTTGCAAGCAGCCGAGCCACACTTGGCAGGAACTCGCAGAGGCACTGTAGCCAAGATAAGCGCAAGCACGGCTAGTCGATTGCAGTTAGCAGCTGGAGAAGCTGTGACAATTTCTAATGCTGATGGTGCCATAACTTTGCCAATTGAAATTGCCGAAGTTGCAGAATTTGTAGTTTGGCTTCCAACAAATTCAGAGCCAAGCCAAGTGCGACAAGTTTTAAATGCTTGTGATGGATCTGTGGTAACTCTTTCTAAAGGGGTACTTACATGATTTTGGCAGTGGAATTAACTGATTTTGGAGCAGATCCTTGGTGGATCGTCTTAATTAAAGCTGTAGGAATTTTTGCCTTATTAGTAGTCATGACACTTTTAGCCATTTGGGGCGAACGTCGAGTTGTTGCCAGAATGCAAATGAGAATTGGCCCTAACCGCGTTGGACCTTTTGGAATCTTGCAAGGGCTGATGGATGGCGTGAAGTTAGCGCTTAAAGAAGATCTGATTCCAAAAAATGTAGATCGCGTAATTTTTATTCTTGCTCCAGTTATAAGTGTTACCACGGCATTTTTAACCTTCTCGGTAATTCCACTTGGGCCTAATGTTTCAATGTTTGGAGTGCAAACCCCACTACAAATTACAGATTTTTCGGTGAGTGTTTTGTTTGTAGTTGCGATTGCTTCAATCGGTATCTATGGAATTGTTTTAGCTGGTTGGTCATCAGGTTCGCCCTACGCACTACTTGGCGGACTTCGCTCATCTGCGCAAATGGTTTCTTATGAAATTGCCATGGGACTTTCCTTTGTAGCAGTTTTCTTATATGCCGGATCCATGTCAACTTCTCAAATAGTTTCGGCGCAAGAGCGACTCTGGTTTGGTGTTTTATTGTTGCCTTCATTTTTGATTTATGTAGTTTCAATGGTGGGTGAAGTAAACCGCGCACCATTCGACTTACCTGAAGCTGAAGGTGAATTAGTCGGTGGATTCCACACCGAATACTCCTCTTTGAAGTTCGCCCTCTTTTTCTTAGCTGAGTACGTAAACATGATTACCGTTTCTGCCTTAGCTACGACTTTGTTCTTAGGCGGATGGAGAGCTCCTTGGCCGCTTTCTTCAATAGATGGTTTGAACGAGGGCTGGTGGGGTTTGCTTTGGTTCCTGCTTAAAGTGGCCATGTTCTTATTCATCTTCATCTGGCTTCGTGGAACTTTGCCAAGATTCCGCTACGACCAATTTATGAATCTAGGCTGGAAGATTTTAATCCCTGCTTCATTGGTGTGGATTGGAATTGTGGCAGTTGCTCGCGGCTTAAGAAATTCATTCGAACTCTCTGCCGCAGGAGCAATTGCGGTTTTAGGTTTGCCGTTGGTGATGGTGGTGCTCGCCATTTTCATATGGGATTGGCGTAAAGCAGTTAGTGAAGAAAAAGAATTAGAAACAGAAGCTAATAAGTCAGAAGTAGTAGAAGTAGATCCATTTGCGGGAGGATATCCAGTGCCACCACTACCGGGTCAAGTTTTAAAAGAAGAGAAGCGATCAAGTATGGAGGTGCAAGGTGGCTGAACTACCCCCAGCGATAAGCGGATTTGCGACCACATTTAAGTCAATGTTTCGCAAAGTGACTACCGAGCAGTATCCAGAAGAAAAGGTTCCAACACAACCAAGATTTCATGGGCGTCACCAATTAAACCGATATCCAGATGGATTAGAAAAATGTATTGGTTGTGAACTTTGCGCATGGGCGTGCCCAGCAGACGCTATTTTTGTAGAAGGTGCCGACAACACCGAAGAAGAAAGATTTTCGCCAGGTGAGCGCTATGGCCGGGTTTATCAAATAAATTATTTGCGTTGCATCGGTTGTGGACTTTGCATTGAAGCCTGCCCTACTCGCGCGCTTACCATGACGAATGAATATGAATTAGCTGATAATGATCGCGGAAAACTAATTTACGAGAAACAGGACTTACTTGGTCCTTTATTGCCAGGAATGGTGGCGCCGCCACATGAAATGGTGGAAGGCACTACTGACACTGATTATTACCAAGGAAAAGTAACTAAAGCTACACCAGAACAATTCCAAGAAGTAGAAGAAAAGCGACAGGCTAGGTCTTAATGAATTTTGAACCACTAGTTTTCTGGATCTCTGGCATCTTTTCAGTTGTTGGAGCACTAGGAATGCTAATTAGCAAGAAAGCCGTGCACAGCGCACTGTTTGTAGCTTTCACGATGTTAAATTTGGCAGTACTTTATGCGGTGCAATCAGCTCCGTTCTTGGCGGTTTCACAAGTAGTGGTTTACACCGGAGCCGTGATGATGCTCTTTCTATTCGTCTTAATGATGGTCGGTGTGGATTCAGCCGACTCTTTAATAGAAGACATTAAGGGTCAAAGGGTTTTGGCAATTTTGGGCGGCGTTGGATTAATTGCTTTCTTTATTTTCTTGACCGGTGGCAGCATTTACCGCACTGTTGTGGGAACCCAAAACGTTGATGCAACTTATGGCGGAAATCTACAAGGCTTAGCTGCTCTGATGTTTGGTAGGTATGTAATTATTTTTGAAGCAACCGCAGCACTATTAATTACAGCAGTATTAGGTGCCATGATTTTGACTCACCGCGAGCGAATTCGACCAAAGAAAACTCAAGGTCAAATGGCGAAGGAATTATTTGCTAAAGGTGATTACAAAGGGCCCCTACCTCCACCGGGAGTATTCGCTCGTCACAATTCAGTAGATACCCCTGCTTTGCTGCCTGATGGGTCTATCGCCAAAAATTCCTTACCCGATCCGCTTGTTGCACGTGGTGACATAAGCCCGGTCGACTATGACGATTTAGCTGAAGTTCAAATTATTTCTGAAGGATTAGGGCTTGTCTCTGATTCAGAGACTGAGGAGGATAAGTGAGCCCAGAAGCTTATTTAATTCTCTCAGCCATAATTTTTTCAATTGGCGCAATGGGAGTAATGCTTCGTCGAAATGCCATTGTCGCTTTTATGTCAGTGGAGTTAATGCTTAACGCTGGAAACTTGGCTTTTGTTTCTGCTTCAAACACCTGGGGTAACTTAACTGGTCAAGTATCTGCCTTCTTTGTGATGGTGATTGCAGCATGTGAGGTTGTAATTGGCTTGGCGATTATTGTTACCATCTTCCGCTCCCGGAGATCTGCTTCGGTAGATGAGCCAAGTTTGTTGCGCTGGTAAAGAGAAAAAGGATTAGATAAAAGATGAATTTAAGTCTGCCTCAAGCAGAAGCGCTAGTTTTGCAAAGTGCTAGCGGGTTATTTTCTTTAACTTGGATTTTAATTGCTCTGCCGCTCTTAGGCGCTTTCTTAATACTCACTTTTGGTAAGCAGTTAAAAAAAGTTGCGCCTTATCTCGCAATCTTGCTTTCCGGTGCTTCATTTTTATTTGGCCTTACGCTCTTTTTGCAAATGCTCTCTCAACCAGAGACTGAACGTGGGTTTTTAGTACCGGTTTATAGCTGGATTTCGTCAGGGGCACTCAATGTTTCTTTCGGCCTCCAGCTAGATCAACTTTCCATGGCATTTGTTTTACTTATCACTTTTGTGGGAACCATGATTCACATTTACTCTTTGGGGTATATGGAACACGATGAAAATCGTGGTCGTTTTTTTGGGTTTTTAAATCTTTTCGTTGCGGCCATGTTGCTCTTAGTGCTTGCCGATAACTATTTATTGCTATATGTGGGCTGGGAAGGCGTGGGCTTAGCTTCTTACCTCTTAATAGGCTTCTGGCAAAAGAAACCCAGCGCGGCAACCGCGGCTAAAAAAGCTTTTGTGGTTAACCGAGTAGGCGACTTTGGATTATCGCTTGCCATCATGACGATGTTTTTGGCTTTTGGTACCTTCACCTTTAGCGCAGTTAACGCGGGAATTCAAAATGCCCAAGATTGGGTAGCGCTAACAATTGGCTTACTTCTTTTATTAGCCGCGGCAGGCAAAAGTGCTCAGTTCCCATTGCAATCTTGGTTACTAGATGCCATGGAAGGGCCTACTCCGGTTTCGGCTTTAATTCACGCTGCCACCATGGTTACCGCAGGTGTTTATTTAATAGTTCGCTCTGCCACCATCTTTAATGCTTCGGAAGCCGCTAGAAATGCAGTGATAATTGTTGGAGCAATTTCATTACTAGCTGGAGCCATAATTGGTGCCGCAAAAGAAGATATTAAAAAATCTTTGGCGGGCTCCACAATGAGCCAAATAGGTTTCATGGTGGTCGCGGCAGGTCTTGGCCCTGTTGGTTATGTGTTTGCAATTTTGCATCTAATTACTCACGGATTCTTTAAAGCAGTTTTGTTCTTGGGTGCTGGATCGGTAATGCATGCAACAAATGACAACGTAAATATGCGCCGCTATGGAGGCTTATCAAAATTGATGGTCTTTACTTTTGGAACCTTTTTGATCGGATACTTGGCAATTATCGGCA
>JALRKC010000090.1 GCA_023254955.1 Candidatus Nanopelagicales bacterium
CTCAATAAAGATTTTGCAAAAAATCTATTCTGAGCCGATCAAGCCTGAATTGGTAAAGTCGCGAATTTTGGAGATTAAAGAATCAGGGCAATTAGTGGCTGCTTCGCTTTCGCCAGGGAGTGTCAATGCGCTTTCTAAGGAAGTAATTGATGCGGGAGTTGATCTTTTTGTAATTAGAGGAACCACCGTAAGCGCAGAGCACGTTACTCAAAATGGTGATGATCTAAATCTAAAAGAATTTATTAAGAGATTAGATGTTCCTGTGATAGTAGGTGGATGTGCTTCGCATCAAGCAGCTCTGCACTTAATGCGCACAGGGGCTGCTGGTGTATTAGTTGGTTTTGGCGGAGGCGCCTCGCACACCACAAAAGATGTTTTGGGCGTAAGAGTCCCTATGGCCACGGCAATCGCTGATGTGGCGGCGGCTAGAAGAGACTATTTGGATGAATCAGGTGGGCGCTATGTGCATGTAATCGCCGATGGATCAATTGGAACCAGCGGAGAGATTGCAAAAGCAATTGCGATGGGTGCCGACGCAGTGATGGTGGGCAGCCTTTTAGCGCGAGCTAATGATGCACCTGGCGAAGGTAAGCATTGGGGAATTGAAGCGACCCATGCTGAACTGCCAAGAGGAACCATGGTGGATCTAGGCACTGTTGGTTCGATGAAAGAAATACTTTTTGGCCCTTCAACTCGTGCTGATGGCACGATGAATCTTGTTGGAGCGCTAAAGCGCGCAATGGCAACCAGCGGCTATAGCGACTTAAAAGAACTTCAAAGAATTGAAGTTGTGATTGACCCCAAATATTAAATCGTAAATTCTTAGTAGGCTGTGGGTGTGGAGCAAACAGTACTGGTTATTGACTTTGGTGCTCAGTATGCCCAATTAATCGCTAGAAGAGTCCGTGAAGCAGGAATTTATTCAGAGTTAGTTCCTCACACTATTTCAAAGCCTGAACTTTTAGCAAAAAATCCCGCGGCAATAATTCTCTCTGGTGGGCCATCAAGTGTCTATCAAGATAATGCGCCAAAAATTGATAAAGAAATTTTTGAAAGTGAAATCCCAACCTTTGGTATTTGTTATGGCTTTCAAGCCATGGCGCAAGCCTTGGGGGGCGAAGTAACTAACACTCGAGAACGTGAATTTGGCTCAACCATAGTTAACGTAGAAGTTAAATCTAAATTGTTTAAGGATTTAGCACCAAGCCAAGAAGTTTGGATGTCTCATGGCGATGCAGTTACTAAAGCCCCCGAAGATTTTGTAGTTACGGCCACNAGCAGTGGGGCGCCGGTTGCTGCATTTGAATCAAACTTGCGGCCTTTTGCCGGGGTGCAGTTTCATCCTGAGGTGCTTCATACGGCAAATGGCCAAAAAATATTAGAAAAGTTTTTATACGAAATTGCAAAACTAAAACCCACCTGGACTGTAGACAACATCGTAGAAGATTTGGTCGCCGAGGTAAAAGATCAAGTCGGAACAAGTCAAGTAATTTGCGGGTTGTCTGGAGGTGTTGATTCAGCAGTTGCTGCTGCACTTGTGCAAAAAGCAGTAGGTAATCAATTAACCTGCATATTTATTGATCATGGCTTGCTTCGAAAAGGAGAAAGAGAGCAAGTAGAAAAAGACTTTGTAAATGCCACAAACATCAAATTAGTGGTAAAAGATGAGAGTTCAAGATTTTTAAATGCACTAGCCGGTGTAAAGGATCCCGAAGAAAAACGCAAAATAATCGGAAGAGAATTTATTAGAAGTTTTGAAGATGCGGCAAGTGAACTTGTGGCAAAAACTGACGGAGAAATAAAGTATTTAGTTCAAGGAACTCTGTACCCGGATGTAGTGGAGTCAGGTCATGGCGCTGGAACTGCCACCATTAAATCTCATCACAATGTAGGTGGACTCCCAGAAGATTTGAAGTTTGAACTTGTTGAGCCCTTAAGAACTCTTTTTAAAGATGAAGTACGCAAGGTGGGAAGGTCCTTAAATTTACCTAACGAAATTGTGGAGCGCCATCCCTTCCCAGGCCCAGGGCTTGCAATACGCATCGTGGGTGAAGTGACACAAAAGAATTTAAAAATCTTGCAAGAAGCAGATGCGATAGCCAGAGAAGAATTAACAAATTCAGAGTTTAATCAAGGTATTTGGCAGTTCCCGGTGGTGCTGCTTGCAGAAGTAAGAAGTGTAGGTGTGCAAGGCGATGGTCGAACTTACGGTCACCCAGTAGTTTTGCGCCCGGTTACTAGTGAAGATGCGATGACAGCTGATTGGGCCAGGTTGCCTTATGAGTTGCTGGCAAAGATTTCAAATCGTATAACTAACGAAATTCCTGAAATAAATAGGGTGACACTCGATATCACGAGTAAGCCACCAGGCACTATTGAGTGGGAAT
>JALRKC010000091.1 GCA_023254955.1 Candidatus Nanopelagicales bacterium
AAAAAATTTTAGTAATTGATAACTTCGATTCATTTGTTTTTAATTTAGTTCAATATCTAGAGCAACTAGGTGCTGAAGTTGAAGTTGTTCGAAACAATGAAGTTGATCTTGACTCATTAGATAAATATGACGGAATTTTGTTATCTCCTGGCCCTGGCACCCCTGAAGATGCCGGCGCTTGTGTTGAAGTAGTTGGTAAGGCATTAAATAAAAACAAACCTTTACTTGGAGTTTGTTTAGGACATCAAGCAATTGGTACCGCATTTGGTGCGACAGTTAACCAAGCGCCAGAATTGTTGCACGGCAAAACTAGCCAAGTGATACACAACAATGTTGATATTTTTGAAGGAATAAATCAAAATTTCACTGCTACCAGATACCATTCTTTAGCTATTGACCCCGAAACAGTCAATGATCAACTTGAAGTAACTGCTGAGACTGCTAACGGTGTAATTATGGGAATACGGCATAAAACTGCTCCAATTTTTGGAGTGCAGTTTCATCCAGAAAGTGTCTTGACTGAAGGCGGACACCGATTACTTGCGAACTGGTTGGCTACTTTAGGGCTCACTGAAGCACTGGAAAAGGCTAAAGAACTTAAGCCTTGAGTTCAAAACCTATATTTTACTGAGGCAATATAGGCTGGACGCTTATGAAAGCTCTAGTTCTTGCTGGCGGTGCTGGCACCAGATTGCGTCCGATTACGCATACTTCCGCTAAACAACTAGTTCCCGTAGCAAATAAACCTGTACTTTTTTATGGACTAGAAGCAATACGTGATGCGGGTATAACTGAAGTTGGAATCATTGTTGGCGATACCGCAGCAGAAGTAGAAGCGGCAATTGGTGATGGCAGCAAACTCGGTATTAAAGCAACTTATATTCCGCAAGATGCCCCCAAAGGTTTAGCGCACGCAGTTTTAATTGCGAAAGATTTTCTTGGTGAAGATCCATTTGTAATGTATTTAGGTGATAATTTTCTTTTAGGCGGCATAACAAAATTAGTAGAAGAATTTGCCGCAGGGGACGCTGCCGCTCAAATTTTGTTAACTAAAGTTTCAAACCCACAAAGTTTTGGAATTGCCGTCGTTGATTCAAAAGGCGATGTCGTCAAATTAGTTGAAAAACCAAAAGATCAACCAAGCGACTTAGCTTTAGTTGGTGTTTACATGTTTAGAACTCTGATTCATGAAGCTGTTCGAGCTATCAAACCTTCTGGACGTGGTGAATTGGAAATCACAGATGCTATCCAGTGGTTAGTAGACAACAAACATTCCGTTAAGCCGCATTTGGTTAGTGGTTACTGGAAGGACACCGGAAAACTCGAGGATATGTTGGAGTGTAACCGTGCCGTGCTTGAAGCAATGGAACCAAAAAATGAAGGCAAGGTAGACGCTGAATCTAAATTAATTGGTCGAGTTGTTATTGAACCTGGTGCTGAAATTGTTCGCTCAATTATTAGAGGCCCCGCAATAGTTGGCAAAAACACTAAAGTTACTGACACCTACATTGGGCCATTTACTTCAATTTACAATGAATGTGAACTAACTAATACTGAAATTGAACACTCGATAGTTTTGGAAAATACAAAAATTTCGTCTGTGGCGCGTATAGAAGATAGCTTGATCGGTAAAGAAGTTGAAGTANGTGGTTCAAATGAACAGCCAAAAGCAAACCGCTTTATGTTAGGTGACCACAGCAAAGTTGTAGTTAATCAAGGGAACTAATTTATGAAAATTTTAGTAACTGGCGGCGCTGGTTTTATCGGATCTAATTTTGTGCGCATGGCATTAACCGATCGCCTTGCTGTTAAAGATATTGAAAAACTGACTGTTTTAGATGCCCTTACTTATGCGGGAGATGAAGAAAATCTCTCTCCGATAGCGAATGATTCACGATATGCATTTGTAAAAGGAGACATTCGCGACGAAGAATTAGTTGATAATTTAATGAAAACTCATGAGGTAGTAGTGCATTTTGCCGCAGAGTCTCACGTGGACCGCTCAATTGAAGGCGGATCAGAATTCGTCAGCACCAATGTGATGGGAACTCAAGTTTTACTTGATGCAGCGAGAAGAAATAATGTAAATAGATTTGTTCATATTTCGACGGATGAAGTTTATGGCAGTATCGAAGAAGGTGCCTGGCCCGAGGATCACCCACTTTTACCTAACAGCCCTTATTCGGCTAGTAAAGCTGGATCAGATCTTTTAGTTCGCGCTTATCATCGCACTCATAAACTCGACACCATCATTACCCGCTGCAGCAACAATTATGGTCACTATCAGTTCCCAGAGAAAGTAATTC
>JALRKC010000092.1 GCA_023254955.1 Candidatus Nanopelagicales bacterium
TGAGTTCTTTTGCTCGATGCCACGTAGAAATAGATCTAGCAGCATCTACGCCTAAAATTAAGTTAATTTCAAGATTGATATCTTCTTTCAGAAACTCTTCAACGGTATCGATTGTGTAGCTGATTCCGTCTCTTTCTAATTCTTTAGTGGAAAGCTTGAATTTAGGGTTATCTTTGATTGCTAGCTCTAACATTGCTTTTCTGTGAACAGCAGTTGCAGAAGGTTTTGCTTTTTGCCAAGGTAATCCAACTGGAACAAAAATTACTTCGTCAACTAACGAATCACTTAATACTTGATTTGCTACTGCAAGATGCCCATTATGAATAGGGTCGAAGCTGCCCCCAAAAAGGCCAATTCTTTTAGCGCTCTGCGTCAAATCTGGTCACGATTACTAGAAGCAAAGTTAGTATCACGAAAGTACCTACACCCACCCAAATAGGAGAAATCCCTGCCTCAGAATGTTCCGCTAACTCCGCTGCTAAAAACTTCATCTGACTTCCTCTCTATTGGCGAATTTGACCGGTACCAGTCACAATGTACTTGCTACTGGTCATTTCTATTAAACCCATTGGTCCACGGGCGTGTAATTTCTGATTGGAAATCCCCATTTCAGCACCAAAACCAAACTCACCACCGTCGGTGAATCTNGTTGAGGCATTTACCATTACTGCTGCCGCATCTATTTGCGCCACGAACTTCTGTGCTTCAGTTAGCGAGTTGGTAACTATTGCTTCGGTGTGGTTACTAGACCACTGACGAATGTGTGAAATTGCTTCATCAATGTCTTCAACAATTTTCGCCGCTAAGTCTAAAGAGTAATATTCCGCTGCCCAGTCCTCGTCAGTAGCTTTTTGATAATTAATTTCTGCTGCTTTTGCAAAATCCTCAAATTTGCTATCAACATGTAGGGTAACACCGCTTTGCTTTAGCGCAGCCAGAGCAACCGGAAGAAAATCTGTTGCAATATTTTTATGAACTAAAAGTGTCTCAGCTGCGTTACATACAGTACAGCGTTGAACTTTTGCATTAACAATAATATCTGTTGCCATTTTTATATCGGCGGTTTCGTCAATGTAAACATGACAATTTCCAATTCCAGTTTCAATAACTGGAATCTTAGAATCTCTCACTACGCTCTCAATTAAACTCGCGCCTCCGCGTGGGATCAAAACATCAACTAATCCTCGAGCATTCATTAAATGTCCAACTGCTTCATGGGTGTCACCGGGAACCATCTGGATAGCTTTTTCAGGTAATCCCTCAGCTATTAATGCCTCTTGCAAAATCTCAACTAAAGTTTGATTGGTGTGTTTTGCGCTTGCCGACCCTCGAAGCAATACTGCGTTTCCACTTTTTAAACAAATGGCTGCTGCATCTACTGTGACATTTGGCCTGGCTTCATAAATAATTCCCACAACCCCTAGCGGCACTCTTACTTGTTCTATTTTTAAGCCGTTAGGTTGAACCCAGCCTCTAATTACTTCGCCAATTGGATCAGGTAATTTTTGAATGGTAATAAGTGCTTGCGCTAATTCATTTACTCTCTCTGTATTTAGCGTTAAACGATCGATTAATTTAGGGTCAAGATTATTGATATTGGCATTGGCTAAATCTTTATTATTCGCCTCAACAATTCTTTCTAAGTTTTCTTCCAGCTTCTTACTCATAGTTAACAAGGCAGCATCTTTTTGCGCCCGGCTCGCTGTTGCCAGGCTCCAGGATGCAATTTGCGCAGCTTTGGCGCTTGCCATTACTTCTTCATAAATCGCGTTCACTGCGCTCCCTCGATTAAAACTAAATCATCTAGATGAATCACTTCACGCACTAGGTCTTCACCCAGTTGTTCAGTTATCTTCTTCGAAGTCTTCCCTATTATCTTTGGTAATTCATCTGAATCAAAATTGACCAAACCTCGAGCTATTACCTCTTGCTTCTCATTTAATACGGAGATCACATCTCCCACTGCAAAATCGCCCGTAACTGATTTGATTCCTGCCGCTAAAAGGGATGCGCGAGCTGTTAACAAAGCACGCTCTGCGCCACTATCAACCACCACCGAGCCCATCACCGAACTTGCATGCGCTAGCCAAAGCTCTCGTGCCGAATGTTTGTCACTCGCCGGATGAAAAAGTGTTCCAACAGTTTCGCCCGCTAGTGCTTTAGCTAGATTTTTTGCATCCGTTACCATTACGCAAATCCCTGCCGAAGTTGCAATTTTGGCAGCAGTCAATTTAGTTTGCATTCCTCCTGAGCCTAACTTTGAGCCCGACTCGTTACCTACTTTAACTTGAGAAATTTCTTTGAA
>JALRKC010000093.1 GCA_023254955.1 Candidatus Nanopelagicales bacterium
AGGACGCGGCTTACTTTCTTTTTGATGATTCGCAAAGCGAGCCCTTCCGCAATGGCGGATTTGCCCACTCCAGGTTCACCGATGAGTAGGGGTGCGCAGGGCTGGCTGCTAACAAACTTGCAAGAAGAATCAATATTTGAGCAAGCACAAATCGCCCGCGAGAGGCTTTTTTAGGCGGGCGATTAGGTAAAACCTTAATTTTCACTTACTAAACAAAATAACAGCAAAATCACTCTTGTATCACCAACAACACGTGTGATTAGTACCCGGCAAACTTTAATAATTGCTCTGCGCTACCCCGATAAACATTGAGATCTAATTTTCCGCTAGCAATTCCATAATTTTGTCCAGGTGCCGTCCAGGTGTATTGCCAAATTTGCCAGTCCAAATCACAACCTCCACGGGTCCAAACGGTTGGTATGCATCCTCTGGCACGTGTTGCCCCTGGGTTTGAAGTATCGGCAATATTGGCAACCCAAAGTGGGAACCTTGCCAAACTGCGATCGGATAAATGGGAGCGTAAGTAGGCAGTATTTGAATAGATGATCGGAGTTCTGCCGGTTCTGGTTTCGACGTGATTTAACCAAACACTAGAAAATTGGATCACTTGATTTGGCTTAACTTTTCGACTAACTCCAGAAGCTTCAATGTCCAAAGCTAAAGGCATCATGCCTGGTCTATAGCCGCCTAAAGCATTTAGCCTTTCAATTGCTAATTCAGCTTGACGAACAGCTTCGGCATTTAAAGCATCGTCCGTAATATTTGGTACGTAGGCGAAGTGATAAAGCCCAACTAGCATTCCTGCCGCTCGTGCCGCTGGAACATCTTCATTTGACCATCTCACTGCAACAGGATGCGCATCTCTAAAGTCAGTTGGCAAGCCATCGGATGCTTTAATGAAAACAAATCTAACTCCAGAGTTATACATTTGCTGAAAATTAATTGGCGCATTTCCCGGGTGCTGCCATCTTGAAACATCAGAGCCTAAAATTCTTGCGCCAGGGCCAAAAGCTTCAATAAGTGGCGCCACTTGAACATTAATTCTTTTAGTTTGAATATTTGAAGCTAAACCTTTTGTTGTCACTAATCGATAGCGATACCCGTCTGATTTTGTAGGTGCCGCTACTGAAAAGTTGAAGCTTCCATCATCCAGAGTTCTGGTGGTTGCAACTCTTTTCCATTTTTTTGTTTTCTTGTTGTAAACTTGAAATTGCACGGTTGCTTTTCTTGCTGCTGGGGTTATGTTGCCAATTAAATTAATCGCTTGCCCAGCTTTCACTGTCGGGCTTTCTAATTGATAAACAAAAGATGGCTTTTTTACCTGAATTCTAAAAGCATTACTTTGTGGTTGGTTTTTTAAACCTGTTGCCACAATTCGATATCGTAATTTTTGCTTCTTGTTTGGTGCAGTGATATTCATTCTCCAAGTACCATCAGCTTTAGTTTTAGCAGTTGCTACAGTGACCCATCGCTTACCTTGACGCGCTTGCCGCGAAATAACCACGCCTTTTTTTGCTTGATCTATTGACCCAGTAATCCGAAATTTTGAACCCGAAGCCACTTCAATTGGAGTAGAAAGAATTGTTAATCCCGCCTGCGATTCAACCGCCGGTGGCACCTCAACTTCTTCAGCAAGCGCTGGAGCAGAAAGTCCACCTAAAACTAAAATCGTAGAAACTAAACCAAGAAACAAGCTGCGTGCTTTGTTCAAAAATGTCGCTCTTTCTGGATTAATCAAAATCCTTTAATTACCGTAACACGAGCTGCATTTCAAAGATACAGGTGACACTCAAATTTAAGTGCCTGTCACCTGATATTCATCGAGTAGTAAGGGATACTTAGCAACGTGTTTTCAATTCTAATTTTTGCTATCGCTGGCGCAATCGCCCAATTGGTAGACGGAACCTTAGGTATGGCTTTTGGAATCACCTCTTCCACGCTTCTAATCGCGCTTGGCGCAACTCCTGTGGCCGCAAGTGCTGCAGTTCACTTTGCTGAAATTGGCACCACCTTGGCTTCAGGAACTTCTCATTGGCTTGCTGGCAACGTTGACAAAAGAATCTTGATCCGTCTTGCCATCCCTGGCGGTATTGGTGCATTTCTTGGGGCAACTTTGCTCTCTTCAATTTCACTCTCAAGTGGCCGGGTTTATATGTCAACCCTTTTGCTCGTCTTGGGTTTAATTTTGTTGATTAGATTTGGAGTTGGCCTCACAATAATTCCTCCAATTACTGGTAGACCTCGCTCAAAACTACTGGTTCCCCTCGGCAGCTTTGCAGGTTTTAT
>JALRKC010000094.1 GCA_023254955.1 Candidatus Nanopelagicales bacterium
TCATCAAACAAACCCTCAACTTGAGAAAATCCTGCAACTAATCTCGCATCATCTGGCGCGGTAGGTAAAACATCTCCTACACCTAAATCTCCATCTTGCAGTCTTTGTTCCCAAGGAATCCACTTTGGAGCAAGTAAGGCTCCAGGGCCAGGTATTAAAACAATTTCGGATAGAGAAATGTTTTCATTACCAGAAATTGTTACCGCCCACATCCAGCCTCGGTAACCTTTATCTAAAGTTGTAAAAAAGTGAGTTGCAGTATTTTCTGCCTCAACTTTACTTTCTAAAAAGTCTCCAACGCGATCGGCCGAAATCTCTGCAAGCAAAAAATCCTTAGCAACATCTTTTGCGCTAAGTAAATCTACACTCACAAAAACTCCTAAAAATTATTATTAGGCATCAAGATCATTAGCAACTGCCCGCAAAACCGCAGCTACTTTTTGAGCAGTCTTATCGTCAGGATATTTACCTCGACGAATTTGCCCTGATACGCCATCAAGCAACTTGATTACATCTTCAATAATGGCAGCCATGTCGTCGGTGTCTTTTCTACCAGCTTTTGCCAAGCTAGGAGGGGTTTCAAGAACTTTTACTTGCAAAGCTTGAATGCCTCGGCGACCTTCAGCTATTCCAAATTCAACTCTGGTTCCTGGTTTTGGCAAAACGCCATCAGGAATCGCCGTTGCGTGAACGAAAACATCTTCACCGTCGTCGGTTTCGATAAAGCCGAAGCCCTTTTCGACGTCGTACCACTTGATCTTTCCAAAAGGCACGCCAATCAACTCCCGTTCGCATCTAGCCGCGTATTTCGCGAAATGTGAAAGTCCAAGATTACCGAAACCCTCTGACCCCGCCAGCGGCAAGGACTGCAAAGTGCTCACCGGTGAGATACCTATTAAAATTGGCCAGATGCCAGCCAAGACCTCCCCAAAGCCTCGAAAAGTCAAGGCAGACGATCCCGGATCACTAGTTGATTGGCTAAAAGCCCAGGACGATGACTCACTTCGAGACCTTCTGGTTCATCGCCCAGATCTGGTGCATCCAGTCCCGGCCGATATGGCCAAACTTGCTGCCCGAGCAGCCACAAACTCTTCAATCACTCGCGTGCTCGACCGCTTGGATGCTTGGGTCGTAGGAGTTGCTGAAGTAATTGCTTGTTTAGATGAACCCTTTACCAAAAAAGAATTGTCCACTCTTTTAAAAGAAGATCCAGAGCTTGACCGCGCTTTGGTGGTCTTAAAAGCTCGCGGAGTTATCTGGGGAACAGATAAAGGCATGAGAGCAGTCCCTGTTCTCAAAGAAGTTGTCGCCCCACACCCAGCAGGGTTTGGGCCTTGCTTTATCGAAGAACGCCCTGACTTAGAAGCTGTCGCAACTAAAGAACGCATCAAGCAGATTTTAGATAAAGCTCCAAAAGGAGTTGATGAAGTAATTAGCAAGGTTTTATGGGGCCCTCCAGTTTTAATCGTTGAAAAATTAAATCGCGAGGCAACCACTTCTAGTGCAAAAACTCCTCATGAATACTTAATGGCTCAAGGTGTCCTTATTGCTACCGGTAGACATGAGTTAACTCTGCCAAGAGAAGTTGCCTTTGTCTTACGTGGCGAAAACCTATTGCCTGAAGATTTATCTAAGGTTCCTGAAATCTCAATTAAAAATCAAAGAGATCCTCAAGCAGTTGATAAAGCTGCAGGTGGCGCTGGCTTGCATTTTGTTCAGATGATGGAAGAACTCTTAGATATCTGGGGTGAAAATCCGCCCGCTGTTTTACGCAATGGTGGCCTTGCTCAAAGAGACTTAACTTTGGCTTCTCGCATTTGTGATGAAGATGAAAATATTGCAGCCCTGTTAGCTGAGACTGCGCTTGCCGCGGGCTTGCTCGCGGCTGATGAAACAGCCGATCCACTTTGGCTGCCAACACCAGCATTTGATTTATGGCGCACTAGAACAGTTCAGGAGCGCTGGGCAACTTTGGCAGAAGCTTGGTTAACTTCAACTAGAGTTCCAAGTTTGGTTGGTAAAAACGAACAAGTAAGAATCAATGCGCTCTCACCTGAAGTTGATAAGCCGCTTGCTCCAGAAATTAAATCTCTTTTACTTAAAGCTTTAGTTAGCCTGCCTTTAGGTGCTGAACCAAATGAAGATGAATTAGTAGCGCACGTTAAGTGGCAAAGGCCGCGCCGTGAGGCTGAATTAATTGATCTTTTAGTTCGCTCATTTATGCATGAAGCAAATCTAATTGGCGCACGAGGACTTGGCGCTTTAGCAACCACA
>JALRKC010000095.1 GCA_023254955.1 Candidatus Nanopelagicales bacterium
AGGCCTTACCGAAACCTCGCTGCTTCCATTAGCTGCAGATGCTTCTGATACCAAATTAGGAGTTATTGTTAATAGCTTAATTAATAAAGCTATTTCTCGATAACTTCAATTACTCGTCTTAAATCTTCCATGGTGGCAAATTCAATTATGATTTTGCCTTTATTTTTGCCGATTTGAATATTAACTCTAGTGTCTAATACATCTTCTAGTCTTTGAGAAAGATCTTTTAAACCTGGAGCTTTGATGTTTGGTGTTTTTCTTTTTGTAGCTTCTGCTTCAGGGGTAAACCCTAGTGAAACTAATTCTTCGGTAGCTCTAACACTTAAGCCCTCAGCAACTATTTTGTTAGCTAGTTGCTCGATTGCTGTTGAGTCTGATAATCCCAAAAGAGCTTTAGCGTGACCTGCAGAAAGCACACCGGCAGCTACTCGTTTTTGGACATTGGTTGGGAGTTTTAATAAACGCAGCGTGTTAGAAATTTGTGGGCGAGAGCGACCAATTTTTATCGCGAGCTCATCTTGCGTGCAACTGAAATCTTCTAGAAGTTGTTGATAGGCGGCGGCCTCTTCTAGTGGGTTTAGGTTTGATCGGTGAAGGTTTTCTAGCAAAGCATCGCGCAACATCGCTTCATCATCTGTTGCTTTGATTATCACTGGAATAGTTTTTAGTTCTGCCATTTTTGCGGCTCGTAAACGTCTCTCACCCGCGATTAATTCGTAGCGGTTTTTGCCCTTAGCTCTAACCACTATTGGCTGAAGGAGGCCAATTTCGCGAAGTGAATAAGCTAATTCATTCATAGCGTCTTCTTCAAAAACTTTTCTAGGTTGTTTAGGGTTCGCGTCAATTAAATTTAATTCAACTTCACTTAACTGCATGCCAGAAATTGGTTGTATTGCCTCTTCTGAATTTTTCTCTGCTGGTTCAGAAGTTGGGATTAAGGCGCCTAAACCTCTACCTAATCCACCGCGCTTTGCTGCCATTTTTATCCTTTTTGATTAATGTTTTTGAGCAAACTCTTTTGCTGCTTCTAAATAGGCTTGCGCTCCTGGAGATCCAGGGTCATAACCAATTACTGTTTGTTGAAAACTCGGTGCTTCAGAAACTCTCACTGATCTAGGTATTGGAGTGCTAAGAACTAACTCTCCAAAATGCTTTTTAACTTCTTCTGACACTTGGTTGCTTAAGTTAGTTCTGGCATCAAACATTGTTAAAAGAATCGTTGAGATTTTTAGGTCGGGGTTTAATTGTTTCTTCACTAAATTGATGTTATTCATCAATTGCCCCAAGCCTTCAAGGGCGTAATACTCAGTTTGAATTGGAATTAAAATTTCATCTGCTGCAACTAAAGAGTTAAGGGTTAGCAAGCCCAAACTGGGTGGGCAATCGATAAAAATGTAATCGATTCGTTTTTGATACTTTTGAAGATGTAAGTCTAAATACTTTTTTAATGCTTTTTGCATTCGATATTCGCGAGCAACAACTGAAACTAGCTCTATTTCTGCACCTGCTAAATCGATGGTTGCTGGCGCGCAATATAAATTCGAAAATTCAGGGACTTTTTGAACTACATTTTCAAATTCTTCATCGTTTACCAATATGTCGTAAACACTGGGAGTGCCAACGCGATGATCGATACCTAAAGCTGTTGATGCGTTTCCTTGCGGGTCACTGTCGATTACTAAAACTTCAAGATGGTGCTTCGCTAAAGCTGCAGCAAGATTCACTGTGCTGGTGGTTTTACCAACTCCACCTTTTTGATTGGCGACAGTGATAACAGTGGTTTTGGCCGGTTTGTTAAGCGCTGGCAGGTCGCCAGCTTTAACTGAAACAGCTTTTTCGGCTGCTTGAGCTAAAGGTGAATTACTCATCTTCCGGCCAACCTAAAGGTTCTGAATTATTTGTGACTTGAGTCACATCAACAGGCCATCCAATTTGGTTATTCATTAGTTTTTCTCACCACAACTATTGACACCTCTGATTGAATTTCTGAGCCTGTTTTTACAACTCCGAGACTAGTAGCCCGCAATTCATTTATCACTTCTAACGCGTCATTTAGCTCTAAATTGGCTTTCGCACCTTTAAGTGCGAGCAAATGGCCGGCAGATTTGAGCAAAGGAAGGGCTATTTTTACTAACTTTTTTAATGGAGCTACCGCTCGGGCGGTCACAAAATCAAATTTCTGCTTTTTAAAGAGTGCCTCAGCTCGCCCATGAAAAACTTCGGTGTTCTTAATTTCTAGTTCATTGATGACAAATTTCAGAAATTCGGCCCT
>JALRKC010000096.1 GCA_023254955.1 Candidatus Nanopelagicales bacterium
CACAGGCTCGAGACCGACGTGCACAAGAGCTTCAAGATGGACCGGCACCGCGCGGTGCGTCGACCCGCCGGTAAGGAGATAGGAAATGTTGCAACCAAAGCGTACAAAGTTTCGTAAAATGCACAAGGGTCGCATAAAAGGTGAGGCCAAAGGCGGATCTGACCTTAATTTTGGGACTTATGGGCTTAAGGCACTCCAGCCGGAACGAGTGACTGCTCGACAAATAGAGGCGGCCCGTAGAGCTATGACTCGTCATATGAAGAGACAAGGTCGGGTCTGGATTCGAATTTTCCCAGATACACCAGTTACCTCAAAACCGACTGAAGTAAGGATGGGTAAAGGTAAAGGTTCAGTAGATTTTTGGGCTGCCAAAGTGAAACCTGGCCGAGTTATGTTTGAGATTGATGGTGTGAACGATGAAATAGCAAGGGAAGCTTTGCGTTTGGCTGCAATGAAACTACCCATTAAATCTAGAGTTGTTGTTCGGGAAGATTGGTAATTTATTACGTTGGTTTTTTACCAATGCCGGTGTAGTAAATCACGGAAGAAATTTAAAAGAGATCTATGATTAGTCCGACCACTTATAGTTGAAACTAATCGATACTCTTTTGCCTTTTGAGCCATTCTGACGTACTTCGTGTCTCAACCAGCTCTCCCATAAAAGTACTTCTCCTGCAACTGGATGGTGGCTATGAAAAGTTCTTAGTTCAGTTCGTGCGTCTTTCTTTCGTGGTGGTGCTGACATCATAAATTGTAATCTGGGATCCTCAAACCGTATTTCGCCAGCCTCATTTGGAATTGATACATATGCCGTGCCTGAAATTACTGAATGTGGGTGAATATGCGAGCCGTGTGAACCGCCCTCATCAAGGATGTTAATCCACATGTCCTCCAAGACAATATCTCGATCATCGAGGTCAAAGTCTAACTTTTCTACAAAGTTTGCCACGTGACTGTCCAAAATATCTTTTAATTCACTAAAAATTGGGAATCGCCATGTTAGGTCTGAAAGTGAGGCGTAGCTTGTATACCCGGAATATCCATTATTTTCGCACCATTGCTGGCCAGCTAGATCATCTTCTGCTATTGAGCGGCAAGATACTTCTAGCTCTGAAATATCTAATTCACCTACACTGGATAAGTTGGAGAGGTACAACTGCGTTATGAATAATGGCGTTATCGACTTCATAGCATGTGTATAAACGAAGCTGTTTTTTTTTAACAGCGATAATAAATTTTTCAATGGGTGTTGCCATTTAATAAATAAGACTGTATGTCGCCTCATCCGAATGTGATTTGTCGGAATCGCAATCGTATAAATTAGGTAATGTCCACCAGATTATGAGTGACCCGCCTGGGGCTCACTGGTGTATGAAAAAGGATCGGCTATGAAAGCCCAAGAGTTACGTGAAAAAACACCAGATCAGTTGCGTGAGCAGTTAGCTTCATTGAAAAAAGAGTCTTTTAATCTGCGTTTTCAACAGGCAACTGGTCAACTTGAAAATACTGCTCGTATGAGAACAGTCAAACGCGATACGGCGCGTGTTTTAACCATTTTAAATCAGCAAGCAGATTCTGAGGAATAGGGAGTTAGAGATGCCAAAAAGAGTACTACAAGGTGTTGTGACTTCCGATTCTAATGCTCAGACCGTTACAGTATCTGTTGAGCGTCGTTTTAAGCATCCGGTTATGCAAAAAACGATCCGGAAGTCCAAGAAGTATAGAGCCCATGATGAAAATAATACGTTCAAAGTGGGTGATGCGGTGCGCATAATGGAGTGTGCTCCGAAATCTAAAACAAAACGTTGGGAAGTGCTTGAAACTTAGTTTTCAGCATTCACGATTTAACGAAACCCTGGGGAAAAGGCAAAAGCATTAGCCCCTCATAGGTCGGGAGAAAATTTATGATCCAGATGCAAACCAATCTGGATGTAGCTCTAAGCGAAAATATGCCTCTGTTGGTGACGTGATTGTGGTGTCCGTTAAGGAAGCTATTCCACGAGGTCGAGTTAAGAAGGGTGATGTTCGAAAAGCAGTTGTAGTGAGAACATCCAAAGAAGTGCGTCGAGAGGACGGCACGGCTATCCGATTTGATAGCAATGCTGCAGTAATTTTGAACAATAGTGGTGAACCAATTGGTACTCGTATTTTTGGTCCCGTAGTAAGAGAGTTACGTGCCAAGAATTTTATGAAAATAATATCA
>JALRKC010000097.1 GCA_023254955.1 Candidatus Nanopelagicales bacterium
AAAAGCGGCAGTGTTATCTTCGTTGGCATATTCAAAAACGCCAATGGAATCTAACTCTGCTCTATCCAAAAAATCAGATAGTTCATCAAATTCTGCATCAGTCTCCCCTGGGAATCCCACTATGAAATTACTCCGAATCCCCGCCTTTGGGTTTTTGCTTCTAATCTGCCCAGTCATCTCCAAAAAGGCATCTTTTGAGCCAAAGCGCTTCATTCTGCGAAGTACGCTCTCTGAAGCATGCTGAAAAGAAAGATCAAAATAAGGCACTACTTTTTCTGTCTCCAAGATGGCATCAAACAAACTTGGCCGCATTTCAGCAGGCTGAAGATAACTTAAGCGAATCCAAGCTAAGTTATTTATTTTTGAAAGCTCCTTTAATAGCTTTTCTAGCGACCGTAAATCCCCCAAATCTTTGCCAAAACTTGTGGTGTTTTCAGATACTAGAAAAACTTCTTTAACCCCTTCGCTAACTAGCCAATGGGCTTCATCAACAATTTCTTCAATTGACCTTGAGATATAGGAGCCTCTGAATCTAGGGATAGCGCAGAAGGTGCACCTACGATCGCAGCCCGAGGCTATCTTTAGAGGTGCACTTGGGCCAGAATCAAGTCGAGTTCGATGGTTGAACTTTTTTGCTTGTTTACGCTCAACTGGAGTCACCGGCAATAGAAGTCTTCGATCTTGCACTTTAGGCGCCGCTAATTTTTCACCACCTAAAATTCTAGAAACCTTTTGAGCAATATCTGGGTAATCATCAAATCCTAAAATCGCATCTGCCTCAGGTAGAGCTTTAGCTAATTCATCACCATAACGCTCAGCCATACAGCCAACTGCTACAACAGCTTTTACTCCGCTTGAATTTTTTAATTCATTCGCCTCAAGCAAAGTGTCTATGCTGTCTTTTTTTGCTTGTTCAATAAATCCACAGGTATTAACTAATACGGCATCGGCTTTTTCAGGATCTTTTTCTAGGACCAAACCATCAGCCTTTAACTTGGCGGCTAGTTCTTCACTATCTACGTCATTGCGCGCACAGCCTAAAGAGATGATTGCGACTTTGGTCATAATAGAAGTCTAGAGGTGCTTAGTAATTTATAATTAATTACATTCTAAAAAAGTGAAGGTTGCGCTACAGCGCTTAACTTCACCGTTTCCACCAATTTTTCCGAAAGGTTGTCCATTTAGGGTCACGTTTAGAGCACCTGCATTTCCAACCAAGAGTCTGACTTCATCAAGATTGGAGATAGTTTGTGATTCATTGCGGCGAATTGTGCCTTCAAAAATAGTTTCATCATCCAGATTACTTGCTCTTACCCAGCTATTGCCATCAGTAGCTTCGAGCACAAGCAAAACTAAATCAGGATCTAATGAGGCAGTTAAGTTATCCTCAGTTTCATCTGGAGTTACTGGTATTTGCTCACTAGGCGTTTCTTCTACAACCTCAATTTCTGGAGTATCTGCAAGAGGGGGAACTACTGTCTCTTGATTAACTCTTGTCACAAATGAAAAAATGCCAACAACAAAAACTAATCCGAGAGCCGCTACCATCAGTGTGGTCCAATTGAATCCAGAATTAGTTTTAATTTCTCTAGCGTTCCTACTGACTTTTTCTAAATTTAGTTTTTCATCTAACTTAGTTTCAAATTTACTTAAAACTTCTCTTGCCGGTTTATCTAAAGGGGTATCGCCTGAATAATCTTCAAATCCCTTCAGTAGCTCTCTAGCATCTAGTCCAACTATTTTTGCAAAGGCAGTTATATGGCCCTTTACATATGTTGGTGCCCCAACTTTAATGAATTGATCTGCTTCAATTAATGAAAGCAAGCTAACTCGAACTTTTATTTTCTCGGATATGTCGTGCAAAGAAAGTCCACGCGAAATTCGGGCATCACGTAATGCTTGGCCGATGGACATATCTAGTTCCAATCAGGTTCAAGAAATCCCAGCCCGCCCAGAATTTCCGTATACATAGGATGCCACACCTGATGTGACTAAACAACCCCGCGATGTAAACAAAAGGTTAAATCAAGGGAAAATACTTCACTTGAAATAAATATCATGACTTACTTTG
>JALRKC010000098.1 GCA_023254955.1 Candidatus Nanopelagicales bacterium
CGACACCTTCTTACCGACTATTGGCCACACTATGGCCTTCATTGAAACATTAGATGATCCATCAATGGTTGGATTAAACCCAGAGGTGGCTCATGAAACTATGGCAGGACTTTCTTTCTATCAAGGCGTAGCCCAAGCTATTTGGCAAAAGAAGTTATTCCATATTGACTTAAACGATCAAAAAATTGGTCGCTATGACCAAGATTTGCGTTTTGGTTCAGAAGGAATAAAAGATGACTTCTTCTTAGTACGCTTGCTAGAGCGCACTGGCTACAGCGGGCCTAAGCATTTTGATTCGCGTCCGTATCGAAATGAACATGGTGAAGGTGTTTGGGAATTTGCTCGCAATTCCATGCGCAATTACCTGGCTTTTGCGGCAAAAGCTAAAGCTTACGATGCTGATCCAAAAGTCCAAGAAGCCGAAAAATTAGCAGGAGTAAACACTTTGGCACAAGAAACTATTGGAAAGTACTCAAGTAGTTCAGCTGAGGCGTTAAAAGCTCAAGATTTTGACTATGAAAAATTAGCAAATCGAAATTACTACAATGAGAAATTAGATCAATTGGCACTAGATCACATATTTGGTTTGTAAAAACTAAATGTATGAATTAAATACCAAGCGAGCACGCCTTCTCATCGATGAAAAGATGGGAGGGCGTGCTGCTAGTTGGCAGATTGCAGATTTGCAGGTGTTAAAACCAATGACAGATCAAGCGGTAATTGGCGGTTGGTATGCGATGGCACCTTGGGCTGGAAGAATTTCTAACAATCAAATTAAATTCCATGAAAGAAATTACCCACAAAAAATAAATTTAGACCAATGGGCAATACATGGAACAGTTTTTGATGGCCTAGGTGAAGTAATGCAAGAAAGTGAAAATGATTTAGTAATCACCCACAAAACAACAGATCAGTGGCTTTACCCCGGGGAGATCGTACAAAAGTGGGCATTAGATGATGAATTTTTATTTACTTCTATTGAGATAAAAACATTTGGTGAAGCGTTTCCGGCAAGCTGTGGCTGGCATCCTTGGTTTTTAAGAGACTTAACTCGGGGCAAGAGTGCTCGCTATCGGATCGAAGCAACTGGCAAGTATGAGCGAGGAGCTGATTACTTACCTACAGGCAAAATAGTTGAAGTGGGCGAAGGTCCTTTTGATGATGCATTAGTTGTACCAACAGGCAGAGGTTCGATTCTTTGGCCAGAAGCACTAGAGATAAACATAGAAACCAATTGCCCAGTTTTTGTACTTTACGATTTACCAGATGATTCTTTCTGTGTTGAACCCTCTTCCGGTTATCCCGATCAAATCAATCGCGAGCCAATTGTGGTCACGAAGGAAAAACCATTAAAGATTGAATCAACTTGGCGAGTAAATCTTTTATGATCCAAGGCTTTGTGATTCTTTTACCCCCTAGCGAAGGCAAAGCAGAAAGCGAAAAGGGAACTAAATTAAATTTAGCGAGTTTGAGTTTTCCAAAATTAAAAGCCTCCAGGGCTCAACTAATAAAGGAAATCATTGATTTAGCTCAAAAACAACCTGCAAAATTGCAAAAAATTCTAGGTTTAAGCAAAAAGCAACTGCCTGAACTGGAAATGAATAAAAACTTACTAAAGCGCCCAACGGCAAAAGCGATAGAAATTTATTCAGGTGTTTTATATGAAGCTCTAGATTTTGCGAAGTTACCAAAACCAGCGCAAAACTGGATTGGTAAAAGAGTCTTTATCTCATCCGCACTTTTTGGGCTGGTTGGAGCATTTGACAAAATTCCCGCCTATCGACTTAGTGGAGATAAAGCTTTACCAACGGCTGGATCAATTAAAACATTTTGGATAAAAAATTCAGGAACGTTGCTGGATAAAGCTTTTGAAAAAAATCTAATTTTAGATTTGAGATCTGGGGTCTACGCCTCAGCTTGGCAACCAGGTGATGAATTGAAAGAAAATTTTGTCATTGGGAAAATTGTTCAGAAACAAAGAGTTAATGGAAAGACCGTTTATAAGGTTGTCAGT
>JALRKC010000099.1 GCA_023254955.1 Candidatus Nanopelagicales bacterium
GTCTTTGGATCAGTGGTGGTTAACCACTTAATTGCCTTTCGACCATAACTTTCTGGCTCAAAAATTGGAGTAACTTCAGTTCTTACTGAAGGCCTGTCTTCCAAAATGGTCATGATGCGATCTCCTTACAACCAGGAAGATTTGGATCTAACGCACAGCTGGTATTTCCAGTTGTGACAACTCTGCCGGTATCTAACTTGCCCTCTTGTCCTTTTGCTCGTAGCTGGGCAATATGTGCTTCAAATTCTTCTTGCGAAACTACTTTTACATTAAAAAGCATTCGCGAATGGTCAACACCACAAAGTTCAGCGCATTTTCCTGGGTACTCGCCAAGCTTGTTTGGAGTTACTTCAAAAACATTCAGTCGGCCTGGAATTACGTCCATCTTTGTTAGAAAAGCTGGAATCCAAAATGAGTGAATCACATCAGGAGATGTCAATTCAAACTTAACTTTTTCATCTACGGGTAAATAGAGCATTGGAGGTTCAGATGGAGTTCCGATCTCGTAAACTCCATAGTCTAGATAGTTAAATGCCCAAGACCATTTAAAGGCAACTACATTTACTGTGTGATTATGTTCGCCACTTATTTTTGTTAGTTCTGCTTGATCGCGCGCGGTGAAATAAAAGAGACCCAAAACGATTACTAAAGGAATTGCGGTGTATAAAACTTCAATTGGAATGTTGTAGCGCGTTTGCTTTGGAACTTCGTTTTCATTTTTTCTGCGATACAAAATGATTGCAGCAAAGAGCAATCCAATCACTAACAAAGCAATAGGAATCGCAACGATCCAAGAGCCCTGCCATAGGTTCAAAATAATTGGAGCTTCAGCAGTAGCGGGTTCAGGAAACCCTAAACGTAAAGCACTTTCTTGTGCTTCTTGGCTACAAGCGCTGAGCGTAAGAGCGGAGACGGCAACTGCTAAGGCACCGATTCGACGCACGCTAAGAAACCCCTTTGCAAAATTAGAAACTAAGTGAAAGGCTACCTCACCAAGGATACAAACTCAGCGCAAAGGGCAAGTAGCGTTAACGGTATGGGCAAAGCCACAAATTCACAATTTCACTATTTTGATGCACTCAATAACCAGCCCTTAAATAAAGCAGCCAAACTTGGATTGGAACAAGCGCTTGTCCACGCTTGGGCTGACCCTAGCCGGCTGTATTCAAATTCTCGAAAATCTCGTCAGCTACTGGAAGAAGCCCGAAATTCCCTAGCTCAAAAATTGAATCTAAAACCAGCCGAGATATTTTTTGCGCCAGGGTTCCCCTTCATCTTTTCTTACCTGGTAACCCGCTTGATGCAGAGCGAAAAGAAAAAAAATAAAAAAATCCTCTTAAGCGAAGTTGAGCAGTCAGCTCTCCTTTCTTCAGCTAGCAATTTCTTGCACCAAAAAATAGCGGTAAAAGAGAATTCTCAAGTTGACGCTCAACAATTTATCGACAGCCTAAGTCCTGAAGTGGGATTAGCGATGATTCAATTTGCTAATCATGAAATTGGCACCAAACAACCTGTTTCAGATATTTATCAAGCATGCAAATCAAAAGGAATTGACTTGCTAGTGGATGCCACTATGACATTTGCGCTTGATGAAATTGGCGACAACTTTGACATCTTGGTACTTAACCCAGTTAGTTGGCAAGGCCCCGCTGGCCTATCTGTAGTGGCAATTCGTGAAAACGTTGAATTAATTTCACCCCTAAAGCGAGATACGCGAGAAAATCAAAAATTCCCGGCCTTCCCTAATGTGCCACTTGCGGTGAGCGCTGCCGCTGCTTTGGAAGAAACTATTCAAAAATTGCCAAGAACTTTAGACCAAATGCAAAAAGCACAAAAATTAATAATTGAAAGAATTTCTGTAATTCCTGGCTCTCGAGTTATTACGAACCCTACTGTTTCACTTTTTAACATAATTTGTGCGATTTTCGAAGACATAGACGGTGAAACTTTGGTTCATGAACTTGACAAATCTGGTTTTGAAATTTCAAGTGGTTCA
>JALRKC010000009.1 GCA_023254955.1 Candidatus Nanopelagicales bacterium
TGTGAAACTTCCAACCATAAAGTTGGCACGGTTTTTAATAATTCCCGGGTAACTGGGTTTAAAACTGCACCACCACCTAATGAGACCACCCCGTTAGATTGCGCTACTGCTGCGTCAACCTGCTCCGCCTCAATTTTACGAAACGCCGCTTCACCATCTTCAACAAAAATTGCAGAAATGCTCTTGCCGGCAGATTTCTCAATTAACTCATCGGTATCTGAAAAATCTACCCTTAATTTTTCAGCTAACAATTTGCCGATAGTTGATTTACCGCTTCCTGGCGCCCCCACCAGAACAACTCTTGGACTCATTTTATTTAATTCTTAAATTCGCTAAATAATTTTCAACGTTACGTTTAGTCTCAGTAAGACTATCTCCACCAAATTTTTCTAGCATGGCATCAAATAAAACGAGGGCAACCATCGCTTCCGCCACCACACCGGCAGCCGGAACTGCGCAAACATCCGATCTTTGATTATGAGCTTTAGTCGCTTCTTTTGACGCCACATCAACAGTTGCTAATGCCTTTGGCACGGTTGAGATTGGTTTCATCGCAGCTCTAACTCGTAAAACTTCGCCGGTGGTCATGCCACCTTCAGTGCCACCACTTCTGGAAGTGTTTCGTTTTAACTTTCCGTCTATTAGTGCAATTTCATCATGAGCTTGAGATCCTCGTTTTGCTGCTGCATCAAACCCGTCACCAACCGCTACACCTTTAATGGCTTGTATACCCATCAGAGCGGCAGCTAACTTGGCATCAATTCGGCGATCATGGTGAACATGCGACCCTAAACCTGGTGGCAAGTTATAAACCACAACTTCTACTACTCCACCTAACGTGTCTCCGTCTTTATGCGCTTTTGCTACTTCTTCTTGCATCAATTCACTTGTCGAAGAATCTACGCACCTAGCTGGGTCTTCATCAATTTTGTTTAAATCATGAGCTTCTGGGATAATCCCTTCGGGCAACTTGACAGTACCAATTTGAACAACGTGACTTAAAACTTTTATTCCCGCCACTTGTTCTAAGAAATTTTTGGCAATCACTCCCAACGCTACGCGAGCAGCAGTTTCTCTAGCGCTTGCTCGCTCCAAAATTGGACGGGCTTCATCAAAGTCATACTTTTGCATTCCAACCAAATCTGCATGACCCGGCCTTGGCTTTGTCAAAGGCGCATTTCGCGCCAAATCAGCTAGCACCTCAGCTGATACGGCGTCAGCACTCATGACCTCTTTCCACTTTGGCCATTCAGTGTTACCAATTCTCAAAGAGATAGGTGACCCGAGAGTGTATTCGTGTCTAACTCCACCCAATATTTCTAATTCATCTTGTTCAAATTTCATTCTTGCGCCGCGACCGACTCCAAGGCGTCGTCTAGCTAAATCATTTTGAATCTGAGCCCGCGATATTTTTATGCCACTAGGAGCGCCTTCTAAAATTGCGGTTAAGGCTTCGCCGTGAGATTCGCCTGCGGTGAGCCATCTAATCATGGGTATATTCTCTCATTAGCTTGTATTTAGAGTTAAAGTGCCAAAAACCATCCGGCTGTTAGCAAATACCCCAAAGTTAAGTAAGGCCCAAAAGCAATTCGCTGCTTTAGTGAGGCTCCCTTAAAAGTTAATTTATAGATCGCCACCACTGCGGCTACCTGAAACCCTACAAGCAAAAACCAAAAGCCCGCCGCTGGATTAAACCAGGCCAAGGTGGCACTCAGGCTAGGCGCAAACTTGATGTCTCCGCCACCAATCGCTCCTTTAGTAATTATCGCTAATAAATAAAGGAATAAAAAAACACAAAGAGAAATTAACCAAGTAAAGCCAAATTTAACTATTTCTGCTTCGTTAATAGTCAAAACAATAGTGCCAAAGAGTGTTAGCAATAACAAAGTTGTGTTTGCGCTGTCTGAGATTATTTGAAATCTTAAATCTCTTACACCTATATAAATCGCCACGATTGCTACGACTAGTAGCAATAAATAACTCAACTGCCTAGGGCGTCTCGCATAATCTTGATCGGTGGTTTTCGTTTAGTAAAAATCTCAAATTGCTTAACCCCTTGATAAAGCAACATTTCAAGACCGCTCACCACTCGCCCATTTCTCAGCAGCCACTCTCTAGCTAAGGGGCTTGGCCAGGGGTGATAGTTCACATCTAACAAAACTTTTGGGTTAAAGGGAATTAACATTGCGTATTCATCCATTACCCCTTTAGGTACAGTGCTGATCACTAATTCGGCGCTCATTGTTTTTACCATCTCATTCCAAGTATGTGTCTTAACTTGGACTTCTAATTGGTTCGCAAGGTTGCTAAGAATTTGAATTTTTTCAATATCACGACCAACTAAAGAAACTTGGGGAACTTTAAGTGCCTTAAGTGCCGCAAGTGCACTTCTGGCAGTGGCGCCGGTTCCGATGATGGTGGCAGATTTGAAACGCTTTTTAGTGTTAAGCCAAATTGCATCTCTGATTCCAATCACATCAGTGTTGCCAGCTTTAATCTCTGAAGCCGAAAAGGTCAGGGTGTTAGCGCTCTTGAGTAATTTTGCTAAGGGGGTAACTGTGTCAGCAATTGCTAGCGCTTCTTCTTTCAAAGGCATGGTTACCGACAACCCTTGAAAGCTGTTTCGGTTGTTTTGAATAAATTCGGCTAATTGCCCTACCGCAACTTCGTGCCTTAAGTATTGCCAATCCAGCCCTAATTCTTGATACGCCGCATTGTGCATCTGCGGAGACTTAGAATGAGCAACCGGGCTTCCTACAATTGCGGCATAGTTTGTCATGAGTTTTGATTTTGTTGATACCACTCTTGGAATTCACGCTTATAAACCAAGAATTCTTCATCAGTTAAGGCAAATTTGGTTTCTTTGGTATCTAAATTAACTGCCACCCAATAAAGCCATTCACCCGCTTCGGGATTTAATACTGCAGCGATAGAGGCCTCACTTGGATTAGATATTGGAGTGGGAGGTAAGCCGTCGATTAAATAAGTGTTGTATTCATTTTCTTGAGCTAATTCTTCATCAGTAAAGACAATCGTATTGGTGTCAAGTGCATAATTTAGCGTGGTATCAAGTTGTAACCGCATGCCTATTTCGAGGCGATTGAAAATAACTTGAGCAGCTTTACGAAAATCTACGGGAGCGACTTCCTCTTCGATGATGCTAGCGATAATTAAAACGTCATAAGGTTCCAAATCGGCAGCTGCCGCGCGCTCAAATAGATTTGAATTTTCTACTGCTTGCTCGAATCTTGCCACGATAGTTAGCAGAATTTCTTCTAAAGTGACGCCCTCATCAAATCGATAAGTTGCTGGGTAAAGAGCACCTTCGATGTTTCCATTCATCCACTCTGGAAGCGGGATCGCTTCTCTGTCATTCATGACCGCTTTTACTTCTTCAACGTCCAGCTCTAATAGTGTGGCCAAACTTTTTGCTACCTCTGAACTACGTGATCCTTCTGGAATTACTAGCTTCACCGAAACCCGACTATCGGGATTAAGGAGCGCCAAAATCACTTGCGATGCAGAAATTCCTTGTTGAATTAAATAGCGGCCTGGTCCGATTTGACTTGACTCTGGATTATCTATGGCTGCATCTACAAATTCTCTAGTTGTTGCTAATACTTTGGCCTCTTTTAGCGTGCTACCGATCTCGGTAATAGATGCTCCAGGTTGTATTTCTATTTCGACTACTTCACTTCCGACTTCACCAACGCTTTCGCTACCTGCTGGTGCAGGGCGAAATTCAAAATATAAAAAAACTGCCATTAAAACAAATATTGTAAAAGCAATCCAAAAGCCCAAATTTGATTTTTTGCGTGACTTTTCTTGGGTTAGCGTTGAAAAGCCATCAAAAGGCGAACTCATTAAAAATCCCAATCTGCTGGAGGGCTGCCAGCGAGCGTGCCGGTGCGATCTTCAATTTGAAGCGCTTGCTCCAGTAAGCCTAATGCAGAAACTTGATCGACTAAGCCGCGCGACTGGCGCGAAGTTAGGCCAGCGTCTTGCAATTGCTTGGTGGCAGTTGTCGAAGTAAATCTTTCATCAATCATTAAAACCGGAATGGGAGCTATTTTTCTACTTAATTCTTCAGCAAAACTAAGCGCTTTCTTGGCACTTTGCGTAACTTGGCCTTTTAAATTTAAAGGCAGCCCTACATAAACAACCTCCGCTGCTTCATTGGTTGTCAATTGGACTAACTTTTCAACAGCCAGCTCATCGCCAGTTATGGTGGTTAAAGGAAGAGCGATTTTTCCTGCTGGGTCACTCTTAGCTACCCCTACCCGAACCGTGCCAAAATCAACTGCAATTCGCACACCCATGGTTACTTCTTTAATGAAGATCCAGCCTTAGTTAAAGCCGCTTTAATTTGTGATGAGTCACTTCCTGAGCCTTGAGCAAAGTCTGGCTTTCCGCCGCCTTTTCCTCCAATGGTTTCGGTTACAACTTTAAGCAGCTCGGTGGCATTTACCCCAAGTTCTCTAGCTTGTTCGTTGGTAGCAACAACTGCATTTACTTTTTCTTGATTTTTGTTGCAAACAACTATCACTGCTGCCTGGGTCATCTGGCCTCTGAGTGCTAGAACTAACTCTCTCAAATCATTTGCGGTTAAATCTGCTTCAGCCTCAAACCCTAAATAATCTATGCCGGAAATGTTGGTCTTAGCTGCTTGATATTTTGATAGATCCGCAAGTAGCTGCGATTTTCTAATTCTCTCAAATTCTTTTTCTACTTCTTTGAGCCGCTCAATTAAGGCAGAAACTTTCGGAACTAATTCTTCTGGGCGACCTTTAACCAAATTAATTAATTGATTAACTAAGAGATGCTCTCGCGCTAGAAAAGTATAGGCATCTTGACCTACTAAAGCTTCAACACGTCTTACCCCGGCACCAATACTCTGCTCGGAAAGAAACTTTACGACGCCCAATTGAGCAGATCTCTGCGCGTGGGTGCCACCACAAAGTTCGTGCGCCCAATCGCCCACGCTAATTACCCGCACTACATCTCCGTATTTTTCGCCAAAGAGCGCCATTGCACCCATGGCGCGAGCTTCAGCTTGACTCATCGAATGTGCTGTCACCTTTAAATCTGCTAGCAATAATTCATTAACTCGCTCTTCTGCATCATGCAAAATATTTTCAGGAACCGCCTTAGTCGAAGGAAAATCAAATCGCAAGCGCCCGGGTGCATTTTCTGACCCAAGTTGGGTAGCCGTTTCGCCTAACATCTCTCGAAAAACTTTATGAATCATGTGGGTAGCCGTATGAGCCCGAGAGATAGCTTTCCTGCGCTGAATGTCAACTTCAGCTAGCACAGCGGTGTCAGCGGTCAATTCACCACTTAAAACTCGCCCACTGTGTACATAAAGGCCTGGCACTGGTTGTTGGACATCTTCTACTTCGATAACTGCACCGCTACTAGTTGTTAAGCGCCCCGCATCTGCTAACTGCCCACCACCCTCGGCGTAAAAAGGTGTGCGATCTAAAGCAAATTCAATCTCGTCACCCATTTTTACCGAGGCAACTAATTCACCAGCTCTTAGAAAGCCTTTGATGGTGGCTTCACTTTGCATTTCTTTATACCCAATAAATTGTGTGAGCTCTGATTGATCTGCCAACTTTCGATACTGACCAGAATCAGCTAATTGACTCTTACGAGATTTAGCATCTTTCTTGGCGCGTTCGCGCTGTTCGGTCATTAGCTTTCTAAAACCTGCTTGATCAACCGCTAAGCCAGCTTCGTCTGCCATTTCAAGAGTTAAATCAATGGGAAACCCGTAAGTGTCATGGAGCTCAAAGGCTTTATCTCCAGAAAGTTGCGTGGCCTTAGTTTTCTTTAATTCATCTACCGCTACGTCAAAAATTTGTGTGCCAGCTTTAAGGGTTTTAATGAAGGACTCTTCTTCGCTTCTTGCCGTCTCAATAATTCGATTTTTGTCAGTAGCTAGCTCGGGATACTGTGGGCTCATTGCTTCAATACTCGAAGCAACTAATTCGCTCATAACTAAATCGTCTGTGCCTAAAAGTCGCATATTTCTAATTACCCGTCGCATCATTCTTCGCAACACGTAGCCACGTGCTTCATTAGACGGAACCACGCCATCTCCAATTAAAAAGGTTGCCGTGCGGGTGTGGTCAGCAATAACTCTTAATCTGATGTCATCCAAATTGCTAGCACCATATTTTTTACTTACTAGATCTGTAGCTTTGTTTAAAATTGTTTTAGTGGTATCAATTTCGTAAATGTTGTCAACACCCTGCAAAATCGCGGCCATACGTTCTACGCCCATTCCAGTGTCGATATTTTTGTTTGGCAAATCACCCAAAATTGGAAACTCGGCTTTGCCACTGCCCTCTCCTCGCAAAAATTGCATAAAGACTAAATTCCAAACTTCTAAATAGCGCTCCTCGTCTTCAATCGGGCCACCATCTTTACCGAATTCTTTGCCGCGATCAAAATAGATTTCACTACATGGCCCACACGGCCCGGGTACTCCCATTGACCAGAAGTTGTCAGCCATCCCGCGGCGTTGAATTCTAGATTCATCAACCCCAATCTGGTTCTTCCAAATATCAAAAGCTTCTTCGTCGTCTAAGTAAATAGTGACCCAAAGTTTCTCTGGATCAAACCCATAGCCACCTTGGCTTGTGGAGTTAGTTAGTAAATCCCAGGCAAATCTAATAGCGCCATCTTTGAAGTAATCACCAAAAGAGAAGTTGCCTGCCATCTGAAAAAAGGAGCCATGGCGGGTGGTCTTACCGACTTCTTCAATATCTAATGTTCTGACACATTTTTGAACGGAGGTCGCGCGCTTATAGGGCGGCGCGATCTCGCCGAGAAAAAATGGTTTAAAAGGAACCATTCCCGCGTTAACTAAAAGTAGCGTTGGATCATTAGCAATCAACGAAGCCGAGGGCACCACAGTGTGATTTTGCTTAGCGAAGAAATCTAAAAACCGCTGACGAATTTCAGCCGACTGCATTGCGCCCTCTTTGTAAGTTATGTCTCAACAATTGCTTACCTTAGTGCCTGCTTTATGCGTTCCCACAATTCGGCAAGTCGCGACTCATCGCCTCGTGCCTGGGGTTGGTAATAAGTACGAGTGGCCAAATCTTCTGGCAAATACTCTTGCTTAGCGATTGCCTGCGGAAAATCATGAGGATACTCATAGCCCACCCCTGCGCCGGTTGCTCGCGAAGCTGGCAGCGAGCCATCTTGCAAGTGTGCCGGAACTTTTTGACCCAAGCCACTTTGTACATCTGCGATTGCTTCGTCTATGGCCAAATAAGCAGAATTTGATTTTGGCGCTAAGGCCAAATAAATAACTGCTTGTGACAAAATAATGCGCGCTTCTGGCCAACCAACTAAGGCCACAGCTTGTGCTGCACTAGTGGCAACACTCAAGGCTCGCGAATCAGCCAAGCCAATATCTTCACTAGCAGAAATGATCATACGCCTAGCAATAAACTTTGGATCTTCACCGGATTCAATCATTCGTGCTAGATAATGCAACGCGGCATCGACATCACTGCCGCGAATGCTTTTAATGAAAGCGCTGGCAACGTCATAGTGCACACTAGAAGATTTGTCGTAACGAAGCGCACTTCGCTGCAAGGCATCTTGCATATCGCTCAAGTTAATTTCTTTTGAGTTCCTACCTAAGGAAATCGAACTTGCCGCCTCTAAGCCGACTAGCGCTTTGCGGGCATCAGAACCACTAAAGCGAATTAAATGTGTCTTTGCCTCCTCGCTTAAAGTGAATTCTTTCAATACCGGGTCTTGCTGTATTGCTCGATCAATAAGTGCAGCGATCTGTTCATCTGCCAGCGGTTTTAAATTCAAAATAATTGACCGAGAAAGCAATGCTGAGTTAATAGAAACTGAAGGGTTTTCGGTGGTTGCGCCGATTAAAGTTATCCAGCCCTCTTCAACCGCTTGCAATAGCGTGTCTTGTTGAGTTTTGCTGAAGCGATGAATTTCATCAATAAACAAAATGCTTCCTCGGCCCCGAGCAAACCGCCCTCTAGCCAAATCAATTGCCGCGCGAACTTCTTTTACTCCACTACTGGTCGCAGATAATTCACTAAACCAAGAATCAGATTCTTTTGCCAAAATTTGTGCCAAAGTTGTTTTGCCAGTGCCTGGCGGCCCATAAAAAATAATTGATGGCAAAGTTGCTTTGTTTGTTTTCGCAGCATTGGTAATCCGCTTTAGAGGTGAATCTTCCCCGGTGAGATGAGTTTGGCCCACCACTTGGGAAAGCTCTTGTGGTCGCATTCTCGCTGCTAAGGGAGCCGCCTTGCTTGACTGATTACTTTCTGGCGAGTCAAACATGCTTTGCGACATAACTAAAAACTTAAAGTTCTTTAGAAGTCTTTACTGCGTCGATTCCGGCTTCGCGACGTTGTTGTTTAGTAATTTCAGTGGGAGCGCCGGTTAATGGGTCAACACCGTTTCCACTCTTAGGAAACGCAATAACGTCACGAATGCTTTCGGATTTAGTCAAAAGCATGACTAATCTGTCCCAACCCATTGCAATGCCACCATGCGGTGGTGGCCCATATTTAAATGCTTCTAGCAAAAAGCCAAATTTTTCTTTTTGCTCTGCTTCATCAATGCCTAAAATTTTAAATACCTGAGCTTGAACTTTTGGATCATGGATACGAATTGATCCCCCGCCAATTTCATTTCCGTTAAGCACGATGTCGTATGCCCAAGCTAAAGCACTGCCCGGATCTTCGGCGAAAGTCTCAAGCGATTCGCTATTGGGCGAGGTAAAGGGATGGTGGACTGCCGTCCATCCAGCATTACCTTGCTCGTCTTGAATTTTTTCAAACATCGGTGCGTCAACTACCCAAACAAACTTCCATTCGTCGGGATCTGCCAGATTTAATTTTTCAGCAATCTCAACCCGTGCCATACCTAGCAAAGCTTGGCTAGCGGCTTTCTCGCCTGCGGCAAAAAAGACTGCATCATTTTCACCGGCGCCTAAAGCGGCACGTAAACCATTGCGCTCTGCTTCTGAAATATTTTTTGCAACTGGGCCAGAGATTTCACCTCCGGGTGCAAAAGTTGCATAAGCCAAACCTTTAGCACCTCGTTGTTTTGCCCAATCTTGCCAGGCATCAAATTGCCTGCGTGGAGTTTGAGCTCCATTTGGCATCACCACTGCTCCCACATAAGGAGCTTGAAAAACTCTAAAAGGAGTTTCTTTGAAAAATTCAGTTAAGTCAACTAGTTCTAAACCGTAGCGCAAATCCGGTTTGTCAGATCCGTATTTATCCATGGCTTCTTTGTAGGTAATTCTGGGAATTGTCGGAATCTCATAATCGAGAACTTCTCGCCAGATTTCTCGCAAGATTGTTTCTGCTACTTCTATTACTTCTTCTTGATTTACAAAAGACATTTCAATATCTAATTGAGTAAATTCTGGTTGCCGATCTGCCCGAAAATCTTCATCGCGATAACAACGAGCGATTTGGTAATAGCGCTCCATGCCGCCAACCATAAGTAGCTGTTTAAACAATTGCGGAGATTGTGGCAAGGCGTACCACTCACCTGGTTGTAAGCGAACTGGAACCAAGAAATCTCGAGCACCCTCTGGAGTGGAGCGAGTCAAAGTAGGAGTTTCTATTTCTACAAAATCAAGCCGATAAAGCAAATCGCGAGTTACATGAGAAACCTTGTTTCTCACTCGCAAGTTAGCCCCCGGGCCATCTGGCCTTCTTAAATCTAAATACCGATATTTAAGACGAGCATCCTCACCCACGTCTACGTGTTGATCTATTTGAAATGGTAATGGCGCACTAGGTGAAAGCACCTTAACTTCTGCTACCTCAACTTCGATATCTCCGGTTTTTAATTCTTTATTTTCATTTCCAGCTGGTCGCAAATTGACTGTTCCAGTTATTTGTGCACAGGTTTCTGGCTTTAAGGTATGGGCAACCGCTTCATCATGAACCACAATTTGAATAGTGCCTGAAGCATCTCGTAGGTCAAAAAAAGCTACGCCACCGTGATCTCGTCGGCGCGCGATCCATCCGGCTAATTGAACTTTCTCACCTGCATTGATGGCGCGAAGGGCGTCGATTACGTGCGTTCTCAACAAAACTAGGCTCCCTTTCGGAGTTGCTTGGTAAAAAATTCCACTAAATCAGCTAACGAAACTTCGGTTTGCGATGAAGATTTTAAATCTTTCACCTGCACCTTGGCCGAACTCAATTCGCTTTCGCCCAACAATACCGCGTACTTAGCGCCACTGCGATCAGCCGCTTTCAAGCCAGCTTTCAGAGAGCGATCTGAAAAACTAAAGTCAGCCCTAAATCCGTTTGCTCTTAAAGAATTTAGGATTGAAAAAGCTAAAGATTTCGCCGGCGCTCCAACTGGGACCACGAAAATTTCAAGTTGTGCAGGTTTTGGTAAAGCTATTTTTTCTGCTTTTGCTGCAAGCAAGGTGCGATCAACACCAATGCCAAACCCAATCCCAGAAATATCCTCCCCACCAATTGCTTTCATCAAGCCGTCGTAACGACCTCCCCCACCAATACCTGATTGTGCGCCAAGTAGGGCATGTTCGAATTCAAAAGTAGTTCGCGTGTAGTAGTCGAGCCCCCGCACCAAGTCAGGCTTTGGAACAAAGTTAATTTCATTTTCTATCAAAAACTTTTCTACTTCTTTGTGATATTGCTGGCAATCTCTGCACAAATGCTCAGAGATTGTTGGCGCATTAACCAACTGCTTTTGAACTTCCGGTCGCTTGTCATCTAGCACGCGCAGTGGATTAATTTTTGCTCTTTTTTGAGTTTCATCATCTAACGCTATTTTGCTTAAAAATGACACCAAGACTTCGCGATAATTCGCACGACATTCAACACAGCCAAGACTATTTATATGTAGCCGATATTCTTTTAGGCCAATTCTTTTAAAAGCTTGATCTGCGACGGCAATAACTTCTGCATCTAAAGCTGGGTCACTAACTCCAACAGCTTCAATTCCTACTTGTTGTAATTGCCGATAGCGACCCGCTTGGGGACGCTCTGCTCTAAAAAATGGCCCGGCATACCAAAGTTTTACTGGCAAAGCTCCTTTTGCTAAACCGTGCTCAGCTATTAATCGCATAATCCCTGCCGTGCCTTCAGGGCGCAAAGCTAAGTTTCTTCCGGCGCGATCTTCAAATACATACATCTCTTTGCTAACTACATCAGTGCTTTCACCTACGCCACGAACAAAAAGTTGTGTATCCTCAAAAACAGGTAATTCTGAATATTTGTAACCAGCCTTTATGGCTTCGTGAGCAATTGCATGCTTGATAAATAAGAAATCTTCACCATCAGGTGGAAAGTAATCTGGAACACCTTTAGGTGCTTGAATTTTGCTCATTTGGTTAATTCTCTCAAAAAAATGTTGTGCTTTCGCTCATCTCCAATTGTGGTGCTAGGTCCGTGTCCCGGATAAACCTTAATTTGATCATTCATGGGCAAAATTACTTCTTTTAATGATTTTCTCATCATCGATTCATCACCACCAGGCAAATCGGTACGACCGATTCCTTGATTGAATAAAGTATCGCCAGAAAAAAGCGTCTCGCCCAACTTGAAAACCATCGAGCCTTGCGTGTGACCGGGAGTCGCCAAGGCTTCGATATCAAAAGCAGCTAAATTAATTTGTTTGTTATCTTCCAGGTAAGCAATTTCTTTTGGAAAAAAGTCAATCACACCGTCAGATAAATTTAGAATTTCTCGCCAACTGGAAGCGGCATAGGCAGTTTGCGGTTTTTCTAACATCCAACTATCGCGCTTATTGATTAGAGCCGGTATCTGATGTGAGCTACACAATGGCACCACCGACCAAACATGGTCCATATGCCCATGGGTTAAAAGTGCGGCAACTGGATGTAAACGATTTTTGGCTATAACTATCTTTATTTGTTCCAGGGCTTCATATCCAGGATCAATCACGATCGCTTCGCTGTCCTGACCTGGCGCCACCACATAGCAATTGGTCGCCCAGGGGACCTGCGGCAAAACTCTCAATCAACACCAGATTTACCCCTTTTTTAACCCGGTCACCGTTAGGGGTAAACCGCTTTAAGGTCTACACAATGTTAGTCGTATTCTTATCGAACAAACCTCTTGGCAAAATGGAGTAGTCAACAATTGAGTGATCTCGAAACCGCGCTTTCATTTGGGCGGATAGAAGCTGATGGAACAGTGCTTCTCAATCTTCCGGATGGTTCCACAAAAACAGTCGGCCAGTGGGCCGCTGGTGAACCAAGTGAAGGATTGCAGTTTTTTGCCAGAAAATACACAGATTTAATTGCTGAAGTTCAACTAGCTACTACTCGCTTAGCTCAAGGTACTGCCCAATTAGCAGCTGCCCAAAAATTAATTGAAAGAGTTAAAGAACAAATTCAAAATCCATCTTTCATTGGTGATCTTGGTGCATTAATCAGTAGTTTAGAAATTCTAAGAGTAGCTGCAGAAACCAGAAGTGAAGAAGTAGCTAAAAAACGAGCAGAGCAAAAAGCTTTTGCCATTGAAAAGCGAACTGAATTGGCGCTAGAGGCAGAAAAATTAGCCACCAGTACGAAATGGAAGCCAACCTCTGATCGTTTCAAGGAAATCGTCGAAGAATGGAAGAAGTTACCTCACGGAACCAAAGCCCAAGAACAAGAACTATGGAAGCGCTTAAGTAAGGCACGTAGCGCCTTTGATAAAAACAGAAGACAGTTTTTTGCTCAAAGACAAACTGAACGAGCAGAGGCCGAAAACGTAAAAGTTGAATTAATCAAAGAGGCTAAAAAGTTAGCGACTTCTACCGATTGGCAAAATACCAGCACCAAGTTTAAAAACTTAATGGCCAAGTGGAAGCGTGCTCCTAAAGGCAACAAGCAGCAAGAAAACCAATGGTGGAATGAATTTAAGGGTTATCAAGATACTTTCTTTGCCGGTTATAAAGCAGAAGAAGAGAAGAAGTCGGCAAAAGAGCAAGAAAATCTAGAAAAGAAGAAAGAGCTGGCCACTAAAGCTGAAGGCTTGCTACCAATTTCAGATATAAATTCTGCAAAATCAGCTCTTCGACAAATCCAAGATCAATGGGATGAAATCGGACATGTTCCGCGTAAAGAGAAGACTGCTATTGAAAACCGCCTCAAAGCAGTTGAAGATGCGGTTAGAAATCATGATCGTAAAGATACTAAAAATTCGAACCCAGAAAACACCGCCCGGGCTCGTTCAACCGCTGAACTGCTCCGCAGCAAGTTAGAAGAAACGAAAGCTGCCCACCAAGAGGCGTTAGCTAAAAATGATGAAAAGAAGGCGCAAAAGCTTGAGCAAACTATCACCAGCCAAGAAATGCTTTTAGCTGCAGCAGAAAAAGCTTTACTAGAGTTCTCTTCTTAAGTTCGATACACATCGAAGACGCCTTCGATATTTCTTACTGCTTTTAATACTGTTCCTAAATGTTTTGGATCTGCCATTTCAAAAGAAAAGCGACTCATCGCTATTCGATCACGACTGGTAGAAACTGAAGCATTCAAGATATTTACATGATGCTCTGAAAGGGTTCGTGTGACATCAGAAAGTAGCCCATTTCTATCTAGGGCTTCAACTTGAATATTAATTAAATAAATTCCGCTAGTATTTTCGTTCCACTTAACTTCGACTATTCGTTCAGTATCAAACAAAAGATCTTCTGCATTGGTGCAGTCGCTGCGGTGCACACTAACTCCCCCGCCACGAGTGACATAACCGAAAATTTCATCTGGTGGCACTGGGGTGCAGCACCTGCCCAAACGAACTAGTACGTCGTCTACTCCCTTTACTACCACCGCAGAATCAGTTGAACCACTTCTTTGTTTTACTGCTTGTCCCAAGTACAACGGAGCATCTGAGCTTTCCACTGCTTCATCAGAGCCTTGTTGAAATTCGGTTAATTGGGCAATTACCGCTGCTGGGTTAATTTTGCCTTCACCACAGGCCGCATACAAATCATCTAAGTTTTCATAATTCAGTTCTTTTGCGGCAGTAAGTAAAGCGCCCTTGGCCATTAAGCGGTGTAGTGGCAGATTTTGTCGACGTAACAATTTGGCAATTGCGTCGCGACCTTGCTCGATGTATTCTTCTCTGCGCTCTTTACTAAAGCGAGCCTTGATTTTATTTTTAGCTCGCGTTGTTACCGCAAATTTCAACCAATCTTGTGAGGGGCCAGCACCATCAGCTTTAGTGGTAAAAATTTCAATATTGTCCCCGTTATTAAGTGGTGTGTCTAAAGGAACCAATCTGCCATTTACCCGCGAGCCAATGCAGCGGTGTCCAATTTCGGTATGTACCGCATAGGCAAAATCAATTGGGGTAGCACCAATCGGCAAGGCCATCACGTCACCTTTGGGCGTAAATACAAAAATTTCTTTTTGCTGGCCGAGGTCATAACGCAAGCTCTCTAAAAATTCATCAGGATCTTCTGTTTCTTTTTGCCAGTCGACTAACTGTTTAAGCCAAGTCATATCTTCACCGGTTTGAGTTTTATCCCCAGACTGCTTTGCCTTGTACTTCCAGTGAGAGGCAACTCCATACTCAGCTTCACGATGCATGTCAAAGGTGCGAATTTGTACCTCTACTGGCCTGCCACCTGGACCAATAACCGTGGTGTGTAGCGATCGATAGAGATTAAATTTAGGCATCGCAATGTAATCCTTAAACCGCCCAGGAATCGGGCTCCAGCGCCCGTGAATTGCTCCCAGCGCCGCATAGCAATCCTTTAAATCATCTACCAAAATTCTTACACCAATTAGGTCATAAATCTCAGAAAAATCTCTACCGCGCAAAATCATCTTCTGATAAATCGAGTAGTAATGCTTCGGCCTACCGGCAACTTGAGCTTTGACTTTAACAAGAGACAAATCTTTATTGATATCGCTAATGACTCCGGCCAACTGAGCCTCGCGTTCCGGCGCTCTTTGCTTTACTAGATTTACTATTTCTTCATAAACTTTTGGATATAGCGTTTCAAAGGCTAAATCTTCAAGCTCCCACTTAATTGCATTCATCCCTAAGCGATGAGCCAAAGGTGCGTAGATTTCTAAAGTCTCTCTCGCTTTTTTAAGTTGTTTTTCTTGCGACATGTACTTAATGGTTTGCATATTGTGCAAGCGGTCAGTCAATTTGATTAATAAGACCCGAATATCTTTAGCCATCGCCACAACCATTTTTCGAACGGTCTCAGCGGCTGAACTTTCACCATATTTAACGTTGTCTAACTTGGTAACTCCATCTACCAAGTGAGCTACTTCAGAGCCAAATTCTTGTGCCAATTGGGTTATCGGGTACCCAGTATCTTCTACGGTGTCGTGGAGCAAAGCAGCCGCTAATGTTTCGCTAGACATTCCTAAGTCTGCCAAAATTTTCGCAACCGCTAACGGGTGCGTTATGTAATCTTCACCGCTTCTTCTTTTTTGACCAGTGTGAAGTAACTTGGCTTTCTGAAAGGCGCGTTCAATTAAGTCAAAATCATCTCGAGAATGATATTTTCTAACGGTTTTAAGTAGCGGCTCTAGTTCTGCAGAATTAGACCTTAAACCCGCAAGGCGAGAAAGGCGGCTTCGCGCGGAAGAGTGAGCTTCGGTCATCTCTTCACCTCGCTAAATTTATTTACCCAAGTTTAGCGAAAGTAGTTAAAGATGCTTTAAGACTTCTTACGCTTACTGCGTGGCGCTCGCTTTGGCTGTGATCTCGGCCCTGCCGCCAGAGTTGTGGTTCCCATAGCTGGAGCTTGTGTCTCTAATAACTCAACTTGGTCTTGGGCTATTCCCGCATTCTTTCGGCGTGAGCGAACCCGGTTCTCAAGTGATTTAATCTCAGGTTGCTGCTCTTTCATGTGCACTAAAGCTGGAACAGCAACAAAAATTGAGGAATAAGTGCCCACCAACATTCCCACAAAGAGTGCCAAAGCTAAGTCGACCAAGGTACCGGCTCGCAAAATTCCAGCGCCAACGATCAATATCGCCAAGGTTGGCAAAACCGATGACAAAGAAGTATTTAATGAGCGTATCAAAGTCTGATTTACTGCGAGGTTCGCTGACTCTTGGTATGAAAATCTAGATTGACCCAAAATGCCTCGAGTATTTTCTTTTACTTTGTCGAAGATAACTACCGTGTCGTATAGCGAATAACCCATGATTGTTAAAACGCCGATCACTGTAGCGGGAGTTACCTCAAAGCCACCGATCGCATAAACCCCAATAGTCAAAATTAAGTCGTGAGCCAGCGCAATTAGTGCCGCAATTGCCATTCTAAATTCAAAATAAATTGCTAGGAAAATACTGACCAAAATTATAAAAACGCCAAGACCAATTAACGCAGTGCGAGTAATGTCAGCACCCCATGATGGGCCAACATTTTGTACGGTAATCGAATCTGCAGCCACCTCAACGGCTTCGGCTACGTCTTGCTTTAAGGCCTCTCCTGCCTCAACTTCTATGGGTGGGATTTGCACTTCAACCCGCTCGCCACCTACTTCTTTAACAATGCTTGAAGGTTGACCTAATTGAGTGAAAACATCTCTAATTTCTGCAACTGATTTTGTGGTACTTGGAATGTTGTATTTTGCTCCACCTTGAAACTCAATACCTAAATTCAATCCTCGAAAAATAATCGCTGCGAGAGTA